>JBPCQE010000085.1:0-6682 GCA_050998435.1 Sphingomicrobium sp.
GCCTGGCGGCGAGCGCGATGCCGACCGTGCCCTGTTGCGCGGCGACTTCCGGCGATCCCTGCGGCGGGTGGTTGAGGTTGTCGCCGGCGCTCAGCGCCATGATCTGCGCCTGGCACGCGCGCTCGAGGAAATAGAGGCGCACGAAGCATTCCCCGACGCTCGGCCCGAGGGCCAGCGTGCCGTGATTGCGGAAAATCATCGCGTTCTTCTCGCCCAAATCGGCGATGATCCGCTCGCGTTCGTCCAGATCGACCGCGACCCCCTCATAGTCGTGGAAGGCGAGGTCGCCGCGCACCAGCATCGCCGTCTGGGTCAGCGGCAGCAGCCCGTCGCAGTGCGCCGCCACCGCCTGGCCGGCGGGCGTGTGGAGGTGCATCACCGCCTGCGCGTCCTCGCGCGCCATGTGGATCGCCGAATGGATGGTGAAGCCCGCCGGGTTGGTGATGAAGGGCGTCGGCTCGACCGGATTGCCGTCCATGCCGACTTTGACAAGGGATGAGGCGGTGACCTCCTCGAACATCAGATTGTACGGATTGAGCAGGAAATGGTGCTCGGGCCCCTGGATTCGCGCCGAAAGATGCGTGAAAATGAGATCGTCCCAGCCGTAATAAGCGACCAGGCGATAGGCCGCGGCGAGATCGACCCGGATCGCCCATTCCTCGTCGTCGACCTTGCCCTGGAGCGACGGGATCTCGACCGATTCCAGGGCCTTGATGTCGCCCATTCCGCGGTTGATGTCGTCGACCCGGTTCATTGCGGCGCCTCCTGCCGGTCGGGATGGGCGGCTGCGAACGGCTCGATCCGGCTGGCGGTCTCGTCGGCCCGCACCAGCGTCGGATAGGCATCGACCGCCACGTTGAACCGTCGCGCATTGTACATTTGCGGCACCAGGCAGATGTCGGCCAGGCTCAGCGTGTCGCCGAACAGCAAGGACTTCGCCCTCGGCGCGGCCATCGCCTCCAAGGCCGCGAAGCCTTGTTCGATCCAGTGCGCGTACCAGTCCCTGCGCTCCTCCTCGCCCAGCCGCAGCGGCCCGGCGAGATATTTGAGCACCCGCAAATTGTTGAGCGGATGGATGTCGCAGGCAATCGCGAGCGCCATCGCTCTGACATGGGCTCCGTCGGCGGGATCGGCCGGCATCAGCGGCGGCTCCGGGTAGCGCTGATCGAGATAGACCATGATCGCCAGGCTCTGGGTCAGCTTGTGCCCGTCGATCTCGAGCATCGGCACCAGCGCTTGCGGATTGAGCGCTCGATACTCGTCGGACTCCTGCGCGCTCTCGAGCAGGTTCACCGGGTGGCTGTCGTACTCGACGCCCTTGAGGTTGAGCGCGATCCGCACCCGGTACGCGGCCGACGAACGGTAATAATCGTGGAGGATCGGCTGGCTCATGGAGTCAGCCTACGCTTCCGCGAGGAACGGCGCCACTACCTCGGGCGGCACGCGGATCGGGCGGCCCGACGCCTTGTCGATGATCGCCCAGAAGGTGCGCGCCCGGACGCAGACCCGCCCATCGTTGCCGGTGAATTCCATGTGGCGGTCGAAGCGCGCGCCTTTCGGCGCCTCGCCGACCCAGGTCCGCCCGACCACCCGGTCGCCTTCGAGCGCGGCGCGGAGATAATCGATCTCGTGGCGGACGATCACCCAGAAATAGGAATCCTTGTGCGCCGGGTCCGCGGCCGCCTCCCAATGCGCGACCGCGACCTCCTGGATCCACTGCACCCAGACCGCATTGTTGACGTGCCCCAGCTCGTCGATGTGCTCCGGCCCCGCCGTGAACGCCCGCTCGAAGATGGGACGTGTCACAAAATTCCTCCCTGAAGGGGAGGGGGACCGCGTCGCGAAGCGTCGTGGTGGAGGGGTCCGCACGCAGCCGTGATTTGGCGAACTACGGCGTCGAGATCGTCGAGCTCATGCCGAGCCGGGATGCGCAGTACCCCGATGCCGTTGTCGGTTAACCACCGGTCCCGAGAGGCGTCCCGTTGCGGCCGGTCACCCATGTCGTGCGCTATCCCGTCGACTTCGATGCCGAGCCTGGCGCTCTCGCAATAGAAATCGAGAACGTAGGGACCGCACGGATGCTGGCGACGAAATTTGAGATTGTTCGGGCGACGGCGCAGGGCTCGCCACAATAATCCCTCGGGCAAGGTCAGTGCGCGTCGGAGAGACCGTGCAACCGCGACCGTTCTCTTCGTCGTTTTCAACATTGCCCCTCCACCATGCTGCGCATGGTCCCCCTCCCCTGATGCTCAGGGGAGGAATTGTCACTCCCCCACCTGCGTCAGCATGAATGCGTAGGCTTCGGCGATCTCTTTGAGATGATCCCACCGCCCCGACTTGCCGCCGTGGCCGGCGCCCATGTTGATCTTCAGCAGCAGCACATTTTCGTCGGTCTTGGTCGAGCGCAGCTTCGCGGCCCATTTCGCCGGCTCCCAATAGGTCACCCGCGGGTCGTTGAGGCCGCCGGTGATCAGCATCGGCGGGTAAGCCTGCGCCTTCACATTATCGTACGGCGAATAGGTTCGGATCAGCTCGAACGCGGCCTTGTCGGTGATCGGGTTGCCCCATTCGGGCCATTCGCCGGGCGTCAGCGGCAGCGTGTCGTCGAGCATGGTGTTGAGGACGTCGACGAACGGCACGTCGGCGACCACCGCGCCCCACAGCCCGGGATCGCTGTTGGCGACCGCCCCCATCAGCTCGCCGCCGGCCGAGCCGCCCTGGATCGCGATGTTGCCGGGCCTGGTGAAGCCGGCCGCGACCAACCCCTTCGCGGCGTCGACGAAGTCGTTGAAGGTGTTGGTCCGCTTGTCGAGCTTGCCCTGCAGGAACCAGTCGTAGCCGAGGTCGTCGCCGCCGCGGATATGGGCGATGGCGAACGCCCAGCCGCGGTCGAGCAGGCTGATCCGGCCGGTCGAGAAGCTCGGCGGGACCGCATAGCCGTAGGCGCCGTACGCGTAGAGCAAGAGCTTGCCGGTGCCGTCTTTGTCGAAGTCCTTCGGATAGACCACCGACACCGGGATCCGCTGGCCGTCGCGCGCCGGAACCATCAGCCGCTCGGTCCGGTAGAGCGACGGGTCGTAGCCCGACGGGATTTCCTGCACCTTGAGGGTCGCCAGCTCGCCGCTGTCGGGGCGGTAGTCGAACACCGTCTGCGGAGTGACCATCGACGAATAGACCAGTCGGTAGGCTTGCGGCGCGAACTCGGGGTTGCCGCCGAAGCCGGCGCTGTAGCTCGCCTCCGCGAACGGGATTCGGACCTCCTCGCCCGAATATTTTCTGAGTACCAGCTGGTCGAGCCCGTCGACCCGCTGCGAGATCGCGAGATGGTCGCGGTACGCGGTGGCGCCACGCAGGTAGACGCGGTCGGAGCCGGGGACGACGGTTTCCCATTCGCCGGGCGCGGCCGGATCGGCCACGGCGAGGCGGAAATTCACATGGTCGTCGTTGGTGACGATCCAAAGTTTCCCGTGCGCCGAATCCACCGAATATTCGCGCTTTTCCTTGCGCGGCGAGATCAGCACCGGCGGCACGGTCGGGTCGGCGGCGGGAACGAAGCGAACCTCGGTGGTCGCATTGTCGCCGGTGGCGATGAAGACCAGCTTCCGATCCTGCGAGCGCGACACGTGGACCGTGAAGCCGAGTTCCTCGGTCTCCTCGTACAGCGTCACATCCTCGTCGGTCGGCGCTCCGAGCCGGTGGAATCGCGCCCGGTAGCTGCGCCAATTCTCGTTGACCTCGTTGAACACCATGCCCGTGCTGTCGCTCGACCAGACCGGCTGGCCGATGGCGACGTCGGTCACCGTTTCGAGGTCCTTGCCCGAGGCGATGTCGCGGATCCGGAGCTTGAACCGCTCCGAGCCATTGTCGTCGACCATCACCGCAAGGAGCTTGCCGTCGGGGCTGACTTCGAGCGCTCCAAGGCGGAAATATTCCTTGCCCTCGGCCTCGACGGGCTCGTCGAACAGCATCTCGTCCGGCCCACCGGCGAATTTCTTTCGATACCAGCTGCGGTATTGCGCGCCGGGCGAAAACGCCCACCAGTACAGCCACTCGCCGTCGCGGACGGGGACCGAGCTCTCGTCTTCCTTGATCCGCCCCTTCATCTCCTCGAACAAGGCGTCGGTCAGCCCCTGGTGCGGCTGCATCGCGGCTCGAAAATAGTCGTTCTCGGCGGTCAGGTAGGCGAGCACAGCCGCGTCCTGGACCTGCGGGTAGCCGGGGTCGCGCAGCCAGTGCCACGGGTCGTCGATGGTCTGCCCGTGCCGCTCATAGCTATAAGGGCGCTGCGCGGCGCTCGGCGGCGGGGGAAGGTCGCTCGTCTTGTTCATCGTGCCGCGAAAGCAAGATGCAGGCGGTGCGTCCAGCCCGAAAGCGCGCTAAAGGGCCGCCCATGTCCAGCTACGCCGACCGCCTCGCCGCCCTTCGCGAACAATTGAAGGCCGACCGCCTCGACGGCTTCGTCGTTCCGCTCACCGACGAGCATATGAGCGAATATGTCGGCAGCTATGCGCAGCGGCTCGCCTGGCTGACCGGCTTCGAGGGCTCGGCCGGCTCGGCGGTCGTGCTACCGCAAGAAGCGGCGATCTTCGTCGACGGCCGCTACACGCTGCAGGTCCGTGCACAGGTCAGCGCCAGCGAGTGGAGCTACCAGTCGGTTCCGGAGACCAGCATCACCGACTGGCTCAAGGAGCATTCGCCGGAGGGCGCCCGGATCGGCTACGACCCGTGGCTGCACAGCCGCGACTGGGTGAAGAAAGCGAGCGAGACCCTCAGCTCGCGCGGCGCAAGCCTGGTGCCCGTCAAGCGCAACCCGATCGACGCGGTGTGGGACGACCGGCCGGAAGCGTCGACGGCCCATCTGATCGTCCATCCCGAGCAATTTGCGGGCAAGAGCTCGGCCGAAAAGCGCACCGAAATCGCCGATTGGCTGACCAAACAGGGCGCCGACGCCGCGGTTCTGTCGGCGCTCGATTCGATCGCCTGGGCGTTCAACGTCCGCGGCGCCGACGTCGCCCGAACGCCGGTCGCTCTGGCCTACGCGCTGGTCCACTCCGACGGCACCGCCGACCTGTTCGTCGCGGCTGAGAAGGTCGGCGCCGACGTTCGCCAGCACCTCGGCAACGGCGTTCGGCTGCACGAGCGCTCCGAGTTCGAGCCGGCGCTGGCTCAGCTCGCCGGCAAGACCGTCGCCGCCGACCCCGAGCGCGCGGTCGCGGCCATTTTCGAGGCGCTCGAAAAGGCCGGCGCCAAGGTGGTCGCCGTGCGCGACCCGACGGTGCTTCCGAAGGCGATCAAGAATCCGGCCGAGATCGCCGGCCACCAGGCCGCCCAGGCCCGCGACGGAGCGGCGATTTCCCGCTTCCTCAAATGGGTCGAGGCAGAAGCCCCGAACGGCGAGCTCGACGAGCTGACCGCCTCCGACCGACTCGAAGCGCTGCGCCGCGAAAATGCCGAGCTCCGCGACCTGTCGTTCGACACCATTTCGGGAGCCGGGCCGAACGGCGCCATCGTCCACTACCGCTCGAGCGCCAAGACCAACCGCAAGCTCGAGTCCGGCAGCCTCTATCTGGTCGATTCGGGCGGCCAATATGTCGACGGCACCACCGACATCACCCGCACCGTCCCGATCGGCAAGCCAACCGACGAGATGCGCAACCGCTTCACGCGAGTCCTCAAGGGCCATATCGCCGTCGCCACCGCGCTGTTCCCCAAAGGCACCCGCGGCAGCCAGCTCGACAGTTATGCGCGCCGGCCGCTGTGGGAGGCGGGGCTCGACTACGCGCACGGCACCGGCCACGGAGTCGGCAGCTTCCTGTCGGTCCACGAAGGCCCACAGCGCATCGCTCCGATGGGCAGCTCGCAGTCGGGAGGCGACGAGCCGCTGCGCGCCGGGATGATCATCTCCAACGAGCCCGGCTATTACAAAAGCGGTGAATACGGCATCCGAATCGAGAATTTGGTGCTGGTCGTCGACCAGCAGGTCGATGGCGCCGAAAAGGAGATGCTGGGCTTCGAGACCCTGACCCACGCGCCGATCGAGCGCCGCCTGATCGTCAAGGAAATGCTCAGCCACCAGGAACTAGCTTGGCTCAACGCCTATCACGCCAACGTCCTCGCCAAGATCGGCCCCAGCCTCGAAGGCGAGGACCGCGCCTGGCTCGAGCAGGCCTGCGCGCCGCTCTAATCCGCCCCGGAACGGGGAGGGGGACCATCCGAAGGAAAATGGAGGGGGCCCTTCGCTTCGCCAGCCGTCCGCGGATGCGCCTTCCGACGCTTGAGATTCTCCCGAAGCGCCGCCGCCAGCCGCTCCTCGCGCTCCTTTTTCCCGTCAGCCATGCCGCTCTCCTAGCACTCCGGTTAGCCGGGTTGACACGCGCGCGCCCGAACGGTCAAAGACGCCACCTCCTCGCAGTGCTGCCGTAGCTCAGTGGTAGAGCGCATCCTTGGTAAGGCTGAGGTCGTGAGTTCAATCCTCACCGGCAGCACCATTTATTTTTCAACGACTTAGCTGGGTTCGAGTATTCCACGGCCAGGGGTTGTTTGGACGCAGATAAGCACGCGTTAAGCACTGGTAGCGAAGTCAGCCCCGGCCGGGCCAGCCTGCCGCTAAGTGTTTCCCTTCCGCCGACGACGCGCTAAAGGAAACACTTATGAGCAAAGGGCCGGGCAGGGTTGAGAGAGC
>JBPCQE010000161.1:0-3081 GCA_050998435.1 Sphingomicrobium sp.
ATGCTTGGTCGCCGCCATCTGGGTCGCTCATTCCTCTTGTGGTGCGAGCGGCTCTAGCCGCCCCGGCCCGGAGTTTCCACCGGGTAAAATGTGTAGCTCAGAGTGATCTCGTCGATGTCCCTGGTCGCCGGGTCGCTGCGGATTTTCGGGTCGACGAAAAAGATCACCGGCATGTCGACGCTCTGCCCGCCCTTGAGCGTCTGCTCGACAAAGCAGAAGCATTCGATCTTCGAGAAATATTGCCCCGCCTTGACCGGAGTGACGTTGAACATCGCCTGGCCGGTCGTTCTCCGCGCGGTGAGGTTGGTGGCTCGGTACGCGACCTGGGTGCGGGCACCGGGCGCGATCCGAACGGTGCGTTCGATCGGCTCGAACCGCCACGGCAGCCTGGGATCAATGTTCGAATCGAAGCGCACCCCGACCTCGCCGGCGACGGCCCCGGGCGCCTGATCGGCGCGGACCGGAGTCCCGCCAAAGCCGGTGACCTCGCAGAACAATTGGTACAGCGGAACCGCCGCGAACGAGACTCCGACCATGGTCGCGGCAAGGAACGCAGCCAAGAATGCGGTGCGGGTTTTCCGGTTCATCGGTTGAGGCCGATCTTGGCGACCGTCACCAGGAACAGCAGTACGACGAAGCCGCCGAGCAGCCACGCCGTCAGCCGGGCGCGCTCGCGCTGGCGCTTGACCACCTCTTCCTCGTGCCCGGTCACGCGCCGGTCCAACGGTCGGCGACCAGCGCCGCGAACAAAGCAAACAGATAGATGACCGAAAAGCCGAACAGCCGCTTCTCGGGTCGCATTGCGGCCTGCTCGGTCGCGCGGTTGGCGAGGACCCGCCCGGCCATGACCACGAATGCGGCGCTCAGGCCCGCCGCGATGAGTCCGTACAGTGCCCCGGCGAGACCGAGCGGCCATGCCGCGATGGCGGCCGCCGCCATCGGCAGGCTGTAGAGGAAAATCTGTCGGCGGGTCGCTTCGACGCCCGCGGTCACCGGCAGCATCGGCACCTTGGCGGCGGCGTAATCGGAGCGGACGAACAGCGACAGCGCCCAGAAATGCGGCGGGGTCCACAGGAAGATGATCGCGAACAGGATCAGCGGCAAAGGCGCCAGCTCGCCGGTCGCCGCGACCCAGCCGATCAGCGGCGGGAAGGCTCCGGCGGCGCCGCCGATGACGATGTTCTGCGCGGTCCGCCGCTTCAGCCAGACGGTGTAGACGAACACGTAGAACAGGATCGAGGCGGCGAGCAGCAGCGCGGCGAGATGGTTGGCGGCGACGTCCATCAGCACCACCGAAAACACGCTCAGGCCGACCCCGAAGTGGAGCGCCGTCTGGCGGTCCATGCGCCCGGCCGGGAGTGGGCGGTTGGCGGTTCGGCGCATCAGCGCGTCGAGGTCGGCCTCGTACCATTGATTGAGCGCCCCGGCGGCGCCGGCTCCGAGCGCGATGCACAGGATAGCGGTGAAGACGATCGCCGCCGGCTGCAGCACCGGCGCGGCCAGCATCCCGCACAGCCCGGTGAACACCACCAGACTCATCACCCGCGGCTTGGTCAGCGCCAAAAAGTCGCGCCAGTCCGCGGGCAGGCGGGCCGCGGCGCTGTCGAGGGCGCTGCTGGTCATCGGGTCAGACTACTCTCAGTCGATCTTCGGTAGCGTATTGAACTGGTGGAACGGCGGCGGGCTCGGCAGAGTCCACTCGAGCGTCGTCGCGCCCTCGCCCCACGGATTGTCCGGCGCCTTCTTGCCGGCCGCCATCGACCAGAACAAATTAACGAAAAACACCGCCATTCCTGCGATCGTCACCATGTAGCCAAGGGTCGAGATCTGGTTCCAATATTCGAACGCCGGAGTGTAATCGGGAATGCGCCGCGGCATTCCGTCGAGACCGAGGAAGTGCTGCGGGAAGAACACCATGTTGACGCCGATGAACATGATGAAGAAATGCAGCTTGCCGAGCAGCTCGTTGTAGAGCTTCCCGGTCATCTTCGGGAACCAGTAATAGAAGCCCGCGAAGATCGCGAACACCGCACCGAGGCTCAGCACATAGTGGAAGTGCGCGACCACGTAATAGGTGTCGTGCATGTAATTATCGACGCCGGCGTTGGCGAGGACGACTCCGGTCACCCCGCCGACCGTGAACAGGAAGATGAAGCCGATCGCCCACAGCATCGGCGTCTCGAAGGTGATCGAGCCGCCCCACATGGTCGCGATCCACGAGAAGATCTTCACTCCCGTCGGAACGGCGATGATCATCGTCGCGGCGGTGAAGTACATCTTGGTGTTCACGTCCATTCCGACGGTAAACATGTGGTGCGCCCAGACGACGAACCCGACGACCCCGATGGCGACCATCGCGTAGGCCATCCCCAGATAGCCGAACACCGGCTTGCGGCTGAACGTCGCGACCACCTGGCTGACCATGCCGAAGCCGGGCAGGATCATGATGTAGACCTCGGGGTGGCCAAAGAACCAGAACAGATGCTGGTAGAGCACCGGGTTGCCGCCGCCCGACGCGTCGAAGAAGGTGGTTCCGAAATTGCGGTCGGTGAGCAGCATGGTGATCGCTCCGGCGAGCACCGGCAGCGCCAGCAGCAGCAGGAAGGCCGTGACCAGGATCGACCACACGAACAGCGGCATTTTGTGCAGGGTCATGCCCGGCGCGCGCATGTTGAAGATGGTGGTGATGAAGTTGATCGCTCCGAGGATCGAGCTGGCGCCGGCGAGGTGCAGCGCAAAGATCGCCATGTCGACCGCGGGGCCCGCCGAGCCGGAGGTCGACAGCGGCGCATAGACCGTCCAGCCGGTGCCGGCGCCGAGGCCCGACCCCCCCGAGACGAAGTTCGAGCCCAGGAGCAATGCGAACGCCGGGATCAGCAGCCAGAAGCTGATGTTGTTCATCCGCGGGAACGCCATGTCGGGCGCTCCGATCATCAGCGGCACGAACCAGTTGCCGAAGCCGCCGATCATCGCCGGCATGACCATGAAGAACACCATGATCAGCCCGTGAGCGGTGATCAGCACGTTCCAGTGGTGCGCCCATTCGTCGAAATTGGCGGTGCCCGGCCCGAGCGGCCAGCC
>JBPCQE010000111.1:0-5091 GCA_050998435.1 Sphingomicrobium sp.
TTGCCGTTGATGACCAGATCGTTGCCCTCGGCGGCGGCGTCGCCCGGGAAGCGCCCGTGGACGCTGTCGCGCGCAAACAGCCAGGCGTTCGATTGAGCGTCGGCGAGATCGTTGATGGCGATCAGCTCGAGCCCGCAATCCGGGCGTTCGAGGATCGCCCGGGCGACCAGCCGGCCGATGCGCCCGAAGCCGTTGATTGCAACCCTGGTCATAGCATCTTCCTCTTTCGCAGAATCTCGACGACCTGCGGCGCAATCGCGTCGGGGGTCAGGCCGAAATGTTCGTACAGGTCGGCCGCCGGAGCCGAGGCTCCGAAGCGGTCGACGCCGATGCGCAGGCCGTGAAGGCCGGTGTAGCGCTCCCAGCCGAAGGTCGCCCCGGCCTCGATCGAGACGCGCAGGATCTTGGAGTTCGAAACGTCGGGAAGGATGTCCTCGCGATACGCGGCGTCTTGCGTATCGAAGCGCTCGGTTGACGGCATTGAGACCACGTCCGCGCCGATCCCCTGGCTTTCGAGCCGCTCGGCCACCGCGAGCGCGATCTCGACCTCCGAGCCGGTAGCGATCAGGATCACCTTGCGCGCCGCGGCGGCTCCCTTGAGCCGGTAGGCGCCGAGCGCGCTCAAATTCTTGGACGAGGCTTTGGTGCGCACCGGTGCGAGGTTTTGCCGGGTCAGTGCCAGCACCGATGGCAAGTCGCTGGCCAGCGCCGCCGCCCAGCATTCGGCGGTCTCAACCGCGTCGGCCGGCCGGAACAGTTCGAGCTGCGGCATCGCCCGAAGGCTCTGGAGATGCTCGATCGGCTGGTGGGTCGGCCCGTCCTCGCCAAGGCCGATCGAGTCATGGGTCATGACATAGATGACCCGCATCTTTTGCAGCGCCGACAGGCGGATCGCCGGGCGGCAATAGTCGGAGAAAATCAAAAAGGTGCCGCCGTAGGGGATCACTCCGCCATGCAGCGCCATGCCGTTCATCGCCGCCGCCATCCCGAACTCGCGGATCCCGTAATAGATGTAGCGCCCGGCATAATTGTCGGCGGTCAGCGGCTCCTGCGCCTTGGTTTTGGTGTTGTTGGAGCCGGTCAGATCGGCCGAGCCGCCGATGGTCGCCGGGATCGCCGCGTTGATCGCCTCGAGCGCCATTTCCGACGCCTTGCGAGTGGCGAGCGTCGGCGGCTTGGCGATTAAGGCGTCGAGGTGGGGCTTGAGCCACTTGTCGTCCGCCTGGCCGGCAATTCGGGCGAGGAACTCGTCCTTCTTCTTGCTCGCGTCGAGCCGCCGCTGCCATTCCGCCCTTTTCAGAGCGCCGCGCTGCCCCATCGAGCGCCACGCGGCGAGGACATCGTCGGGCACCGTGAACTCCTCGGGCTCGAGCCCCAATTCCTTGCGCGCCGCTTCGACCTCTTGCCTGCCGAGCGCAGCGCCGTGGGTCGCGGCGGTGCCCTGCTTGCCCGGCGCTCCGTAGCCGATAATCGTCTTGCAGCGGATCAGGCTCGAGCGCTCATCCGCGACGGCTTCGTCCAAGGCCCTGCTGACCTTGCCGGCATCGAGCCCGTCGCACTCGACGGTGTGCCAACCCCCCGCCGCGTAGCGGGCGCTGACGTCCTCGGTGCGCGACAAATCGGTCGAGCCGTCGATGGTGATCCGGTTGTCGTCCCACAGCACGATCAGCCGGCCGAGCTTCAAGTGACCGGCGAGCCCGACCGCCTCATGGTTGACGCCCTCCATCAAATCGCCGTCGCCGGCGAGAACGAAAGTGCGATGGTCGACCAGATCTTCGCCATAGATAGCGTTCAGATGCCGCTCGGCAATCGCCATTCCGACCGCCATGGCCAGCCCCTGCCCGAGCGGCCCGGTGGTCGCTTCGACGCCGGCCAGCTCGAAATTCTCCGGGTGGCCGGCGCACGGGCTATGGAGCTGCCGAAAGCGCTTGATGTCTTCGAGCGTTGGCCGCTCGTAGCCGGTCAGATAGAGCAGTGCGTAGATCAGCATCGAGCCATGGCCGGCCGACAGGACGAAGCGGTCGCGGTCGGGCCATGCCGGGTCAGCGGGATCGTACTTCAAATGCCGGCTGAACAGCGCGGTCGCCGCGTCGGCCATCCCCATCGGCATTCCCGGATGGCCGCTGTTGGCGGCTTCGACCGCGTCCATCGCCAAGGCGCGAATGGCATTGGCAAGTCGGCGTTGGGTCGGCTGCAACCTGGTGCGCTCCATCTCGCGGGGTCCGCCACGCACCGGTTCGGGCGGGCCGATGCGCGCCCTTTGGGCGGTGAGCCGTTGGGCGTCAACCGCCCTTCCCGCTCTTGCCCGGACCGTCCTTCTTGCGTAGCGAGAATGGCGATGGACGACGCTTCCCTTTCGCAAGCATTGGAGCGCGCCAACCTGGCGCTCGGCCGGATCGAACGGTCGCTTGCGGCCCGCAACCACCAAGACAAGGGGCGCGAACAGGATTTGCGCTCGAAGGTCCGCGAAGCCGTCGCCGAGCTCGACGAGCTGATTCGCTCTGCAGGAGAGTAGGATGGCCGAAGTCGACCTGACGATCGCCGGCCGCCCGTACCGGGTTGCCTGCCGGCCCGGCGAGGAGGACAGCCTGCGCGCCGCGGCCGCGCTGGTCGATGCCAAGAGCCGCGAGGCGCTGGCCGGGCTCGGCACCATGTCCGAGGCCCGCCAATTACTTTTCGCATCGCTGCTTCTCGCCGACCAGCTGGTCGACCAGCGTGGGCCGGAGACAGCCGGGCCCGACCCGCGGCTGGCGGAAAACGCCGACGCGCTGGCGAGCCGCCTGGAAGCGCTCGCTCAATCCCTTGAGAGCGAGGGCCAGAGCGCCTAGGTAGGGTTCGACGGGAACTGCCCGGTACGAGCTTTCGACTTCCCTGAGGCTATTACCATCCATGGGAGTTGTCCCTGCCCGAACCCTGGTTCGGATCACACGGCGCCCACCTGACGTTTGTGGCGTCAGAGGATTTCCGGCAAACGGCCACGGTGGTCCCGTCACCTCCCTTCCCCGCGCTGACCAAGGCGACCTTGCGCAGCGCCGCGCTCGACGCCCGCAAGGCCTTTGTCGCGACTCTGAGCGACGCCGATCGAACCTTGCTCGAGCGGCGGCTCGCCGAGCAGCTGACCGCGATTTGTGCAAACGCCACCGTGGTCGGCGGCTATTCGCCTCTGGGCAGCGAGATCAGCCCACTGCTTGCGATGGAAGAAGCTCGAGCGGTGGGCGCGATCGTCGCCTTTCCGGCCTTTTCCGATCCGGCCAAGCCGTTCCGATTCCTCGCCGGCGACCCGTCGGTCGGCGGGCCGTTCGGAATCCTCCAGCCGCGGCTGACCGCGCCGCCGGTCGAGCCCGATGTGATCCTGGTCCCGCTGATCGCGGTCGACGGCCGCGGCACCCGGCTCGGCCGCGGCAAGGGCCATTACGACCGCGTGCTGGCGCCCTACCGTCGCAAGGGCGCGCAGCTGATCGGAGTCGGCTGGACTCTGCAGCGGATCAGCGACGAGATCCCGCGTGATCCGTGGGACGTTCCGCTCGACAGCTTCGCGTCGCCCGAGGGGCTCGAGCGACTGAAGCCATGAGCCCCTCGGGACGCAAGGGCGCGGGCATCGCCATCATCGTGCTGCTAATCTTCATTTGGGCAGCACTCGTCGCAAGCCTCGCGCCGGTGGTTGGCAAATGGCCCATTCTCGTTCAGGGCGCGTTCTACCTCGTCATGGGAATAGTCTGGATTATTCCGTTGAAACCGTTGCTCCGATGGACGGAGACCGGCCGCTGGCGCGGATCGTCAAATCCGGACGATTGAACCAAGTGTATTACTAGAATATAGCACCAACGCCTTTATGACCCAAGCTTTCATCCTCTCAGCCGCCAAGCTTTGGCGTGCCTATCCCCGCGAGACGGTGGTCGTCGGCACGCTCGGGCTGGCCGCAGCGTTCGCGCTGGCCGGGGCGGCTTATTCGACCCCCAGCCTGTCCGGCCTGGGCAGCGGCTCCGGGATGCTTCGCCTGGCGCCGCCGGCACCACCGCCGTTGCTGGTCCGCAAGCTCGCTCCGGCGGACGCGGTGACGATCAACCGCTCGATCCCGCTCGCCGATTCGCCCAACCCGGCGGCCCGCCCCTTTGCGCTTCGCGGCGCCGACGAGGCGACCCGGGCGCGGGCGCTCGAGTGCCTGACCAGCGCCGTTTATTACGAGTCCGGCAACGAGACCGCCGACGGCCAGCGGGCGGTTGCCCAGGTGGTCCTCAACCGAGTCCGCCACCCGGCCTTCCCGGCGAGCGTCTGCGACGTCGTCTACCAGGGCTCGACTCGGGAGACGGGCTGCCAGTTCACCTTCACCTGCGACGGCTCCCTGGCCCGGCGGCCGAACGCCGGCAGCTGGGCGCGGGCGCGCACCGTCGCCGAGGCGGCACTCGCCGGAGCGGTGTTCGCGCCGGCCGGCTGGGCGACCCATTACCACGCCAATTATGTGGTTCCGTACTGGGCCTCGAGCCTCGCCAAGAACGCGATCGTCGGAGCGCACATTTTCTATCGATGGGCCGGCGGCTGGGGCCGTTCGGCCGCGTTCGGCAAGCGCTACTCCGGCCGCGAGCCGAACACCGAGGCGCTGAAGACCGCGGCGGTCGCCGCCGAGGCCGCTTATGCCGCTCAGGAAGCGGTCGCGACCACCGCCGAGCTCGTCGCGGCGATCCCGGGCGCCGAAGTGAAAAAGCCCGAGGAAGGACGCCTGGCCATCCGCTTCAACCTCGCCGCGCGCAAGGCGGTCGAGGACACCCCGCACCATGATTATGTCGAAAAGTTCGAAGCGTCGGACAATTTGCGCTGGTCGCTGAGCGGGGCGGCTGTCGCCGCTGATGAAAAGCCGCTCGGCAAGGCTTCGCCGAAGATCGGTGCGGGCGGCGGTGGCGGCGGTGGCGGTGCGGGCACGCCCCAGCTGTAGGCGCCGTTCCGGCTCTTCATCGATATCAATTGAGAAGCGAAGATTGGCGCGAGTGACGGGACTTGAACCCGCGACCTCCGGCGTGACAGGCCGGCGCTCTAACCAACTGAGCTACACCCGCGCGGTTTGCGTCGCGGGCAACTAGGTGACCCCCCTAGGAC
>JBPCQE010000051.1:0-25047 GCA_050998435.1 Sphingomicrobium sp.
CGATGACCCCGGTGCCGCCGGGCGACATCGCCAATGCGCGCGCGCTCGCGCTGTTCGGCGATTCGATCACCACCGACCACATCTCGCCGGCCGGAGCGATCAAGCTCGACAGCCCGGCGGGCAAGTACCTGGTCGAGCAGGGCGTGCCGCGGGCCGAGTTCAACAGCTACGGAGCGCGCCGCGGCAACCACCAGGTGATGATGCGCGGCACCTTCGCCAACATCCGAATCCGCAACAAAATGCTCGACAATGTCGAGGGCGGGATGACGCTTCACGCACCGAGCTGGGAGACGCTGCCGATCTACGACGCGGCAATGCGCTACATCGCCGACGGGACTCCGCTGGTGGTGCTGGCCGGCAAGGAATATGGCACCGGCAGCTCGCGCGACTGGGCGGCCAAGGGCACCGTTCTGCTCGGCGTTCGCGCGGTGATCGCCGCGAGCTTCGAGCGCATCCACCGCTCGAACCTGGTCGGAATGGGCGTCCTGCCGCTGCAATTTGCTGACGGCGACACCGCCGACAGCCTCGGCATCGACGGCAGCGAGACCTTCTCGATCAGCGGCGTCGGAGCGATCGAGCCGCGCCAGGATGTCGAGGTGACGGTCACCGAAGCAGACGGATCGTCCCGCAGCTTCAGCGCGCGGTGCCGCATCGACACCTACAACGAGCTCGAATATTTCCACGCCGGCGGGATCCTGCACTACGTGCTGAGGAGGCTGGCGGCCTGATGGCGGGGGCCGAGCTGATCGCCGCTTGCCATTGCGGGCGGGCGACGATCCGGCTGCCGCGCAAGCCCGATTACATCAATCACTGCAATTGCAGCCTGTGCGCCCAGACCGGCTGGCAGGGGATTTATTATTCATCGGACGAGCTGGCCATCGACGGCGAGTTCGACAGCTATGTTCGAAGCGACCTGCGGCAGACCTATTTGAAGGTCCTGCGCTGCGCCAAATGCGGCATCGCAACGCACTGGGAGCCGCTGTCCGAACCGCCGCACGAGCGCATGGGCGTCAATGCTCGGCTGGTCGACGCCGCGCTGCTCGAAGGGATCGAGGTCCGGGCGATCGACGGCCGGAGCTGGGACGAGTGAGCGCGCTCGAGCTCGCGGTGGAGGCGGCCGGCTGGATCGGCGCGGCCCCTGATCCTGGGCGCCTATCTGCTGTTGTCGATGGGCAAGGTTACAGGCCAGTCGCGGCTCTACCAGCGATGAACGTGGTCGGCGCGGCGGGCTTCATCGTCAATGGCTGGTGGCACGGCGCGGTGCCGTCGGCTGTGTTGAACGTGATCTGGATGGTAATCGGAGGAACGGCGCTGTGGCGCATATCGGCAAAGCGGAGATCGTCGACCTCAGCCATGTGATCGAGCACGGCATGGTCACGTACCAGGGGCTGCCGGGGCCGCACATCTGCGACTATTGGACCCGCGAGGGCTCGGCGGCGAACTACGACGACGGCTCGAGCTTCCAGATCGGCCGCATCGACATGGTCGCCAACACCGGCACCTATCTCGACAGCCCGTTCCACCGCTATGCCGACGGCAAGGATCTGGCCGCGCTGGCGATCGAGACGCTGGCGGATTTGCCCGGGGTGGTCGTCCGTCGGCTGCACGGCCAAGGCATCGCGACCGGCGCGGCGGATTTGGAAGGGTTGGACGTTCGCGGCAAGGCGGTGCTGGTTCACACAGATTGGGATGAGCACTGGCGGACGGATGCCTACGCGGCCGATCACCCGTTCCTGACCGCGGCCGCGGCCGAGTGGCTGGTCGAGCAGGGCGCGGCGCTGGTCGGCATCGACAGCTACAATATCGACGACACGCGGGTGTGGTCGCGGCCGGTGCACAGCCGGCTGCTGGCGGCCGAGATCCCGATCTGCGAGCATATGCGGGGGCTCGAGCAATTGCCCGACGGCGGCTTCCGATTCTCCGCGGTGCCGCCGAAGGTCGTGGGGATGGGGACGTTTCCGGTGCGGGCCTTTGCGGTGATCGGCTAGCCGAGAGCGGCGAACGCGGGCGCGTAGGCCAAAGAGCCCTGTCGCGTCGGCAAAGCGCCGGCGAGCGAGAGAGCCATGAAATGGGGGCCCGCGTAGGGGCTCTCTCGAAGCCTGCTGCTAGTACCAGATCGTAGCCGAAGCGGCCGTAATAAGCGGGGTCACCGAGGACGAAGATCGCGTCCCAGCCTTCCTCGCGTGCGATCTCATGGCCGGCTTCGATGAGCGCCGAGCCGATGCCCTGTGAGTGGCGATCCCGTGCGACGGCGAGCGGTGCGAGCGCGAGGGCACGGAACGGCGCCTGCATCGGCGAGAAGAGGATGTGCCCGACAATTCGACCGTCATCTTCGGCGACCAGCTCGATCGCCGCTTCACCGTCGGCGCGGAGTTGCTCGACCAGGTCGGCTTCGTCGGGGCCTGGAAATGCGGCGAGCAAGACTTCGCGTATCGCCGCATGGTCGACGGGCGCAGGGGCGCGGATGGTCACGCGAGCGCCGGCTCGAGCCAGGCCGGGATGATCGCTCCGGCGAGATCGTCGAGGCGGCGGTGCTCGACCGCGAGACCGAGCTCGGGGTAGGCGACGCGGGTGCGTGAGCTGGTTTTGGCGGTTTCAACGACCAGCAGCCGGCGGTTGAGCTTGGAGCGCCAGTTCATCCGCGCGGTGTTCTCCTGCCCGACGAAGCAGCCCTTGGAGAAGCTGACTCCGTTCAATTCGGCGGCGTTGCATTCAAGCCAGAGGATGTCGCCGATCTCAGCCCGGCCTTCGGTGACCCCGAGGCTCAGGCGATGCTCGAGGTAGCCTGTCGCCGGCTCGGACGCGGGCGCGAGCCAGCGGCGGCCGAGGTCGGCGAGGCGGGGGTCCGGCGCGCCTTCGCTGCCGTCGAGCGCCCAGTGCACCGCGAGGGTGGAGTCGCGGTCTATGGTGATGGGGCGGCGCAGGCGATAGATCGCGAGGCGCTTGATGAGGTCGTCGGTGGCTTCGGCTTCGCAGTCTAAGAGGACGTCGTCGCCATCCGCCCAGACGAAGAAGTCGAACAGGCATTTGCCTTGCGGGGTGAGCAACCCGGCCCAGGCCGGAAGCGCCGCCTCGACGTCGCTGGTGACCAGGCCCTGGAGGAAGGCCCGGACGCCCTCGCCCGACAGTCGGACGACGGCTCTATCCGTGAGGGTGGTAGGCCTTAGACTATTCTGGGACATGGCCCTCAGTTAAGGAGCCGCCGTGGCATTGCAAACGCTGACCATCCGCCGCCCCGACGATTGGCACGTGCATTTGCGCGACGGCGAAATGCTCAAAGCGGTGGCGCCCTACACCGCGCGACAGTTCGCCCGGGCGATGGTCATGCCCAACCTCGACCCGCCGGTGACGAGCGTCGAAGCGGCGGACGCGTACCGCAAGCGGATCGCCGCGGCGGCGGGCGAAGGCTTCACTCCGCTGATGACCTGCTACCTGACCGACAACACGGAACCCGATGAGATCGCTCGCGGCTTCGAAGAGCGTGCGTGGGTTGCGGGCAAGCTCTATCCGGCCAATGCGACGACCAATTCCGAGCTCGGCGTGACAGATGTGCGCAACATCATTCCAACGCTGGAGCGGATGCAGGCGTGTCGCATGCCGCTGTTGATCCACGGCGAAGTGACCGACCCCGACGTCGACATATTCGACCGCGAGGCGGTGTTCATCGAGCGGGTGTTGCAGCCGCTGACCCGCGACTTTCCCGAGCTCAGGATCGTGCTGGAGCATATTACCACCGTCGAGGCCGCGGACTTCGTTCGGGACTCGGGGCCGAACGTCGCGGCGACGGTGACTCCGCATCATCTGGTGATTAACCGCAACGCCTTGTTCGCCGGCGGCTTGCGGCCGCACGCCTACTGCCTGCCGGTCGCCAAGCGCGAGCGTCACCGCGACGCGATCCGCAAAGCCGCGACCTCGGGCTCGCCCAAATATTTCCTCGGCACCGACAGCGCTCCGCACGCGCGCGGGGCGAAGGAATCGGCGTGCGGGTGCGCGGGGATTTTCAACGCTCCGTTCGCGCTCGAAAACTACGCGGCCGTTTTCGAGAAGGAGAATGCGCTCGACCGGTTCGAGGCGTTCGCGTCCGAGCACGGTCCGAACTTCTACGGGCTGCCGCTCAACGAGGGGACGGTGACATTGGAGCGCGCGGACCACGTCGTGCCGCAGGAAATTGGGGGCGTAGTCCCGTTCCTGGCCGGAGAAACTGCGCGCTGGAGGTTGGCGGGCTAACTGCAGCCGGGGCTGCCGCCGCTTCCGCTGGTCCCGATGATACCGCTGAAATGACTCTCGACGGCCGCGTAACATTCGCAGGACCGCCGCTTGAGCCCGACCCGGTCCATCACCTGGATGACCCCGCGCCGGCTGTTGATCAATCCCTCGTCCTGGAGGGTGCGCGCGACCGCGTTGATCGTCGTGCGCTGCGCCCCGAGCATCCCGGCCAGCGCCTCCTGGGTCAGCTCGATGCGGCTTCCGGCGCGATCCTGCGCGGTCAGCAGCCAGCGCGCCGCCCGAGCCTCGATCGGGTGGAACGCGTTGCAGGCGACCGACTGCATCACCTGCGCTAGCAGATAATCGGAAAAGCGGCAGAACAGGTTGCGGATGTGGCCAGAGCGCACCTTGGCTTCCTCGAGCAGCGGCATCGGGATCCGAAGCGCCGGGCCGGGAACGATCACTTCCGCGCGGGCAAAAGCCGGCGCATGGCCGCAGCTGACGATCCCGCCGACGGCACCCTCCTGCCCGATCGATGCAACCTCGATGCTTCGGCCATCGGCGAGGTCGAGGCGCAACGAGATCATCGTCGGACCGTAGGGAAACAAGCTGGTTGCCAGATCCTGCCCGGATTCATAGACGACCGAGCCGAGCTCGAGCTCGACCACGGAGGAATGCGGTTCGAGCGCCGCCCGGGCATCGGGCGGGAACGTCGAGAGGAGCCGATTGCGGGCGAACGCCTCGTCGGTCCGTTCCAATTCGTCGGAAGCTGCCAGGTCCATCTGCTCACCCTCCCCAAGAGTGGCGCGACTCTCAACGGTTATAAACTAAACTATTGAATCGCGGGCCGCCACAAATGTTTATCGGGGAGCGGGACCAACGATATGGCGGCGGCCGACCAGCAGGCAATCGGCGACCAGGCGCAGCGGAACGACGTCGATATGGCTTCGGCGCTCGTCGATCAGCTCGACGAACCGGGCGTAGATATCGGGATATTCGCCGGGGCATTCGAAAGCGCGCGGCTCGCCGTCGATCGACAGATGCGAGCCGCCGTTTTCGAGCAGGATCTCAGTTCCGTCGGTGGTGCGGACCCGAATCGTCCATTCTTCGCCCTCGGTCCGACGCCAGTCGAGGCTGCAGCGAAGCGGCCCGTCGGCGACCGCACTGGCAAACTCGATCTCGGCCGCGATCGGGGTCTGCGCGTCTCGCGGATAATGAAGCTCGGCGCTGCTGACGAACAAGCTGCCGGGGAAGACCCGGGTGGCGATCGAAAAGGCGTTGATCCCGGGGTCGAACACGCCGAATCCGCCCGGCTCCCAGATCCAGGCCTGGCCGGGGTGCCATTTGCGAACGTCCTCGTGCCAGACGATGTCCATCGCCGCGACGCGCTTGCCGGCCAGCGCCTCGGCAGCGGCGGCGACCGCCGGATTGTGCTGCGCATGCCAGGTAGTGAACAATGTCACCTCGAGCCCCTCGGCGAGGCAGGCGAGGTCATCGATTTCGCTGAGCGTGTCGGTCGGCGGCTTTTCGAGCAATGTGTGGAAGCCGCGCTCGATGCATTCGCGGGCGATCTCGTAGCGGACCGACGGCGGGGTGGTGATCGCCACCGCCTCGAGGCCCTCGACTTCGTCGAGCAGCCGGCTCCAGTCGGTGAATTGCGGAGCAGGCCCGACGCCCGAGCGGCTCGACGTCGCGGCAAGCTCGAAGCGCGGGTTAGCGGCGATCGACGGCACGTGCTGGTCGGCGGCGATCTTGCCGAAGCCGATGATGGCGATCCTGAGCGGCCGCATCAGGCCTTGAGCCCGGCGACATAGGAGCGGGCCTTGCCGGCGGTTTCCGCGGGCGACTGGCCGGGCTTGTAGAGGCCCGAGCCGAGCCCGAAACCGTCCGCTCCGGCCTCGAGCCACGGGCGCAGCGTGTCGGGCTTGACCCCGCCGACGACGATCACCGGCACGTCCCTGGGCAGGACCGCCCGTTGCGCCCTCAGCACCGCGGGCGTAGCTGCCTCGGCGGGGAAGAATTTCAGCGCATGCGCTCCGGCGTCGATCGCGGTGAACGCTTCCGACGGAGTGAAATAGCCGGGGCAGGCGATGAGGCCCGCCGCGACCGTCGCGCGGATGAGCTTCGGGTCGGTGATCGGGGAGACGATCAGTCGCCCGCCGGCTTCCTTCACCTGAGCTACCTGACCCGGATCGAGCACCGTGCCAGCGCCGATCAAGGCGCGGTCGCCGAGGCTAGCGGCCAGCCGCCGGATGCTGGCCAGCGGGTCGGGGGAATTGAGCGGCACTTCGATTACGCGGATGCCAGCCTCAAAGATTGCGGCGCCGACCGCTTCAACGTCGTCGGGAGTCACGCCGCGGATGATCGCAACCAGCGCGCATTCGTCGAGATAATGGCGGACGTCGCCGCTTGAATCTGTATTCATACGATGCGCTCCGCGATATGCCTGGCGCCGGCAAGGAAGCATTGCTCGCCGTCGAGTTCGACCGCTTCACAGCCCGCGATGGCGAGCGCCGCGGCGTAGAGTTCGGTGAGCTCGGGGCGGCCCATTACCACCACCTTCCTGCCTGCCCTGGCCGATAGGCCAATGCGCACATCGCCGCCGATGAGCAGGCCGCTGGTGAAAGCGGCGGCGTCTTCGCGCGGCAGTTTGCCGAGCAGCACCCGGGCGCGAACGGGGAACAGTTCCGCCTGGATGCCATCGCCCTCCAGCCCGCGGCGAACGCCCGCCGTAAAAGGCTTGCCCGGCTCGACATCCGGCCCGAGCAGGTCGGAGAGAATGCTGTGCTCCTTGAGCAGGTTAAATAGCTCGCCGGTCATCACCGTGCGGAACGAAGCGACGCTGCCACCGGCAACCTCAGCCCACTTGTTATGCGTGCCGGGATGGCAGACCAGGCAATCGCCGGGGATCGTGCCGGCGACGACCGCGCCGAGCAGCTGCACTTCCTCGCCGCGCATGACATCAGAGCGATCAGCGCCGTCATCGGCAACGCCGGGGACGATGGCGACGTCGGTCTCAGGCCACACCAGCCCGGCGACCAGATCGTCAAGCCCGGCGGGGCACGGGACGTAGGGCGCGTCGATCCAGCCGCGGTTGGAGCCGATCATTCCGGCGAGCAACAGCGGCCTGTCGCCAAGCCGCGCTCGGATCTCCGCGACCGAGCCGCCAAAACCGCCTTCCGGCACTGACAGGATTCCGCGGTCGTCCTCGAACTCGTCGCCGCAACGGCCCTTGCCGTCGAGCGAATAGGCGCGGCGGTTGGTGGTGCCCCAATCGACGGCGATGAAACCTTCTGTCCAGCGCATGCGTCGGCCCATTGGACCAAAATCACCTGGAGGGCGACATGGGTCCGAAGGTTTTCTTTTGAGCGGGTCGGGCTATCCATCGCGGATGAAAGCCGAATCGCAAGTCACATGCGTCGCCGACGTGCACTCCGTGCTCGGAGAGGGGCC
This sequence comes from Sphingomicrobium sp., assembly GCA_050998435.1. GTDB lineage: Bacteria > Pseudomonadota > Alphaproteobacteria > Sphingomonadales > Sphingomonadaceae > Sphingomicrobium. The sequence continues at coordinate 7,660 of JBPCQE010000051.1, forward strand.
GGTGTGGGTCGAGCGGGAAACAGCGCTCTACTGGGTCGACATCAAAGGGCGGAAGATTTTCCGCCTGGCCCCGCGCGGCGAGGTCGAGCAGTGGGAAACGCCACTGCGCGTCGGGTCGCTGGCGCCGCGGGCCGGCGGCGGCTTCATCGCCGGCACCGAGCACGGGATCGCCGGCATCGACCTGGAGACCGGGCGGTTCGACATCGTCCACCAGCCCGAGGCGCATCTGCCCGACAACCGCTTCAACGACGGCAAGGTCGATCGCGCCGGCCGCTTGTGGGCCGGGACCATGGACGACACCGAGAAGGACGCGACTGGCACTCTGTACCGGATCGAGCCCGACTTTCGGACGACTCAAATCGACGATGGTTACAAGGTCACCAACGGCCCCGCGTTCAGCCCGTCGGGCGAGGTCATGTACCACAATGATTCGGCGCGGCAGGTCACCTACGCGTTCGACCTCGACCGCGACGGCAATGCGAGCAACCGGCGGGTGTTCGCGACCTACGGCGAGGACGACGGCTATCCCGACGGCATGACGGTGGATGCGCAAGCCTGCTTGTGGATCGCCTTCTGGGACGGCTGGTGCGTTCGGCGCTATTCGCCGTCCGGCGAGTGCCTGCGGACGATCGAGCTGCCGGTCGCGAGGCCGACCAGCTGCGCATTCGGCGGCCGCGATCTCGATCGGCTGTACATCACCTCGGCGAACGTCGGCCTCGACGAAGCGGCGCTGGCCGCGCAGCCACAGGCGGGGGGTTTGTTTGTCGCCTCGCCCGGGGTTAGGGGCGTGGCTGAAATTCCCTTTGCAGGCTGACCGCGACTGCTAAGCAGCCGCGCAAGGAGATTGAATCATCGCCAACTTCATGTTCGCGACCGGGATCGAGAACAGCATCCCGACGATCAATCAGGGCAAAACCCGCATCGACCAGATGGAGTCGAGCGGCCATTACGAACGGTGGCGCGAGGATTTCGACTGCGTCCAGGAAATCGGCATCAACTATCTGCGCTACGGGCCGCCGATCCACCACGCCTTCCTCGGCCCCAACAAGTTCGACTGGGAATTCGCCGACCTGACTTTCGCCGACCTCAGGCGGCGCGAGATCACTCCGATCGTCGATTTGTTGCACTTCGGGCTGCCCGACTGGATGGGCAATTTCCAGAACCCCGATTTCCCGCAGCTGTTCGCCAATTACGCCGGCGCGTTCGCCGAGCGTTTTCCGTGGGTGCAGCTGTACACGCCGATCAACGAGATGTTCATCTGCGCGGTGTTCTCGGCCAAATACGGCTGGTGGAACGAGCAGGCCAAGGACGACCGCTCGTTCGTCACCGCGTTGAAACACATCGTCAAAGCCAATGTTCTGGCGATGATCGAAATCTTGAAGCGCCGCCACGACGCGATCTTTATCCAGAGCGAGTCCACCGAATATTACCACGCCGACAGCCCGGCCGCGATCGGCCGCGCCGAGGTCTTGAACCAGATGCGGTTCCTGTCGCTGGACCTCAATTACGGCCGCCGGCTCGACAGCGGCATGTATGAGTTTTTGACCGACAACGGCATGACCCGCGAGGAATATCACTGGTTCCTTGAGCATCGGCTCAAGCAGCACTGCATCCTCGGCAACGATTATTACATGCTCAACGAGCATCGTGTGTTCGCCGATGGCCGGACCGTCGCGGCCGGCGAGGTATTCGGCTACACCGAGATCACTCGGCAATATTACAACCGCTACCGGGTGCCGGTAATGCACACCGAAACCAATCTTTGGGAGGGCCCGCACGGCGACGAGGCGGTCAAGTGGCTGTGGAAGGAATGGGCGAACGTGCTGCGGCTTCGCAACGTCGGAATCCCGACCGTCGGCTTTACCTGGTATTCCTTGATCGACCAGATCGACTGGGACACCGCGCTTCGCGAGCAGAACGGCAACCTCAACCCGCTCGGCCTGTTCGACACCGACCGCAAGATCCGCAACGTCGGCAAGGCGTACAAGCAACTGATCGCCGACTGGCGCAACGTTTTGCCGGCGTCGAGCGTGTGCCTGGTGGTGCCGATCAAGAAACTGAGCGAGTATGACGACCACGATGCTGCCGGCCGCGATCTCGACGAAACTCGGCTCGCGGGTGACTGACATGAAGATCGGCCGGATCGAGACCTTTTACGTGCCGCCGCGCTGGATGTTCGTGCGAGTCGAGAGCAACGAAGGCGCGGTCGGCTGGGGCGAGGCCAGCCTCGAGGGCCATGCCGAGGCCGTCGACGGCGCCTTCGAGGCGCTGCGCGACCGCTTCATCGGCCACGACCCGCGGCGCATCGAGGATATCTGGCAGGTGGCGCACCGAGGCGGCTTCTACCGTGGCGGGCCGGTGCTGATGTCGGCGCTCGCCGGTCTCGAGCAGGCGCTGTGGGATCTGAAGGGCAAGTCGGTTGGCCTGCCGGCGTGGGAAATGCTCGGCGGCCGGGTGCGGGACAAGATCCGCGCCTACGCATGGATCGGCGGCGACCGGCCGAACGAGATCGCGGAGGCGGCCAAAGCCCGCGCCGACCAGGGCTTTTCGGCGGTCAAGATGAACGCCACCGCCGAGCTCGACTGGATCGGAACGCCCAGGCTGTTCGACGAGGTCGTCAAGCGGGTCGAAGCGGCGCAGGCGGCGGGCATGGACGTCGGGCTCGATTTCCACGGCCGGGTCCATCGGCCGATGGCCAAGCAGCTGGCCAAAGCGATCGAACCACTGGGATTGCTGTTCATCGAGGAGCCGCTGCTGTCCGAGAACCCCGAAGGGCTCAAGCAGATCGCCGCGCTGACCAGCACTCCGATCGCGCTTGGCGAGCGGCTGTTCTCGCGCTGGGACTTCAAGCCGTTCTTCGAGAGCGGCGCGGTCGACATCATCCAGCCTGATCTCAGCCACGCTGGCGGTTTGCTCGAATGCCGCAAGATCGCGGCGATGGCCGAGGCCTACGACATCGCCGTCGCGCCGCACTGCCCGCTGGGCCCATTGGCGCTCGCAACCTGCCTGCAGCTCGCCGCCTGCACGCCCAACGTCGCGATCCAGGAGATCAGCCTCGGCATCCACTACAATGTCGGGCACGATCTGCTCAGCTTCGTCAGCGACCCGGAGGTGCTGACTCCGGTCGGCGGATATCTGCCGATCCCGGAAAAGCCGGGGCTCGGCATCACCATCGACGAAGCCGGAGTGCGCGAAGCGCACAAGGACCGCCACCGCTGGCGCAATCCCGTCTGGCGACTGCCCAATGGGAGTTTCGCGGAGTGGTAGCGCGCTAACGCGTCAGTGGCATTTGAAGCGGTCGAACGGCTCGAGGCAGGCCTTGCACCGCCATTGCGCCTTGCACGGAGTCGATCCGAAGCGGCTGATTTCCTCGGTGTCGGCCGACCCGCATTGCGGACAAGTCGCGGCCTTGGCGAGGTCGGGCGGTGAGATGCCGTAAGCGTTGAGCGCCGCCTTGCCGCGCTCGGTGATCCAGTCGGTGGTCCACGGCGGAGCGAGCGCGGTTTCGATCTCGACCGCGCACAATCCCGCCGCGTCGAGCGCCTCGCGGATGGAGCCCTCGATCACCTCGTTCGCCGGGCAGCCGGAATAGGTCGGGGTGATGCGCACCCGCTCGGCCGTGACTTCGCGGACGATGCCGAGATCGACCACCGACACGACCGGGATCTCGGGGTCCATGACCGTTTCAAGCACGGCGCGAATGTGGTTCTCGTTCACACCCGCTCCAGCGCCAGCGCGATTCCCTGGCCGACCCCGATGCACATCGTCGCCAGCGCGTAGCGGCCGCCGCCCTGTTGGATCTGCTCGGTTGCGGTCAGCGCAAGGCGCGCGCCCGACATTCCGAGCGGGTGGCCGAGCGCGATCGCGCCGCCGTTGGGATTCACATGCGCCGCGTCGTCGGGGAGTCCGAGCTGGCGAAGCACCGCCAGCGCCTGGGCGGCAAACGCCTCGTTCAGCTCGATGACGTCCATCTCGTCGATCTTGAGGCCGAGCCGCTTGAGCAACTTTTCCGACGCGGGAGCGGGCCCGATACCCATGATCCGCGGCGGCACTCCGGCGACTGCGGCGCCGAGCACTCGCGCTCGCGGGGTGAGGCCGTTGCGCTTCGCCGCTTCCTCGCTGGCGACGATGATCGCCGCGGCGCCGTCGTTGACGCCCGATGCGTTGCCGGCGGTGACCGTGCCGTCGGCGCGGACGATCGGCTTCAATTTCGCCAGCGCCTCCAGGCTGGTGAGGCGCGGATGTTCGTCGCGGTCGACGACCAGCGGATCGCCTTTGCGCTGGGAGATTTCGACGGCGACGATCTCGGCGGCAAAACGCCCGTTGGCCTGCGCCGCGGCGGCCCGCTGCTGGCTGCGTTGCGCGAAGGCGTCCTGGTCGTCGCGCGTGACCTGAAACTCCTGAGCGACGTTCTCGGCGGTCGTGGGCATGGTGTCGTCGCCATGGGCATCGCGCATCTTCGGGTTGACGAAGCGCCAGCCGATGGTGGTGTCGTAAATCTCGGCGGTGCGGCTGAACGCGCTTTCAGCCTTGGGCATGACGAAAGGCGCGCGGCTCATGCTTTCCGAGCCGCCGGCGATGATCAAATCCGATTCGCCGCCGCGGATTGCCCGCGCGGCCATCGCCACCGAGTCGAGCCCCGAGCCGCACAGGCGATTGAGGGTCACTCCGCCCGAGCTGTCGGGCAATCCCGCGAGCAGCCCGGCCATCCGGGCGAGGTTGCGGTTGTCTTCGCCCGCCTGGTTGGCGCAGCCGAAGATGATATCGTCGAGCTCCGCCCAGTCGACTTTGGGGTTGCGTGTCATCAGCGCACGGATCGGGATCGCCGCGAGGTCGTCGGCGCGAACCGGCGCAAGCGCTCCGCCGTAGCGGCCGATCGGAGTCCGCACGGCATCGCAGATGAAGGCTTCTGTCATCGTGTCGCTTAGATGACCCCTCGCCGCATCTGATCGAGCTCGATGGATTCGAACAGGGCCTTGAAATTGCCTTCGCCGAAGCCTTCGTTGCCCTTGCGCTGGATGATCTCGAAGAAGATCGGGCCGATCACGTTCTGGGTGAAAATCTGGAGCAACAGCCCCTGCCCCTCGGTCGGAGCGCCATCCATCAGGATGCCGCGCTTCTCGAGCTCGGGAATCGATTCCTCGTGGCCCTGGATGCGTGTCGGAAGCATCTCGTAATAGGTTTCGGGCGTGTCCTGGAACGGAATTCCGCGCGCGCCGATGATGTCGACCGCGGCGTAGATGTCGTCGCTGCCGAGGGCGATGTGCTGGATGCCCTCGCCCTTATATTCGCGCAGGAACTCCTCGATCTGGCTCTTGTCGTCCTGGCTTTCGTTCAATGGGATTCGGATCTTGCCGCACGGGCTGGTCATCGCCTTGGAGAACAGGCCGGTGACCTTCCCCTCGATGTCGAAGTTGCGAATCTCGCGGAAGTTGAAGAGCTTCTCGTAGAAGTCGGCCCAGACCGACATCCGGCCGCGATTCACGTTGTGGGTGAGATGGTCGATGTAGGTGAGGTGCGACGCGTGGCCGGCCTCGCGCTCCCGCCAGTCGGGCAGAAAATCGAAGTCGACCTCGTAGATCGAACCGTTTCCACCGTAGCGATCAACGAAATAGAGGCGCGACCCGCCGATGCCTTCGATCGCCGGGATCTCGAGCTCGCCCTCGGCAACGTCGCTCTTGACGTCGGTCGCGCCGAGCTCGAGCGCCCGGGCGTGCGCGGCCTTGGCGTCCTTGAACCGGAACGCCATCGCGCAGGCGCACGGCCCGTGCGCTGCGGCGAACTCCTCGGCGAAGCTGTCGGGCTCGGCATTGATGATGAAGTTGCAGTCGCCCTGGCGGTGGAGAGTGACGTTCTTGCGCTTGTGGCGGGCGACCTCGGGGAAGCCCATCCTGGTGAACAAAGTGCGCAGCAGCTCGGAATCCGGGGCGGCATATTCGACGAACTCGAAGCCGTCGGTGCCCATCGGGTTTTCAAGGCCGAGTGGCCCTTTTTCGGCGACAGCGGTGGCCATGGCCAATTCTCCTCTTTTCGGGCTTTTCCCTGCGCTTGGCAGCCACGCTTTGCAAGATTGCGGGCGAGGTCCATAGGGGCGCGATGGACCAGGCGCCGCCCGAAGGCTGGACTCTCGACGACAGCGGCAAGGCACTGGTGCGGACCTTGAAGTTCAGGGATTTCAGCGACGCGTTCGCGTTCCTCGCCCGGGTCGCGATGCACGCCGAGAAGGTCGACCACCACCCGGAATTCACCAGCGTCTGGAATCGCCTCGATTTCCGTTTGACCAGCCACGATTTGGGCGGAGTCACCGAGCGCGACATCCGTCTCGCCGAGGCGATCAACCTGCTCGCCGGAAGCACTGCGGCGCCCATCTAAGGCCGCCTTGACTTCGCTCGCAAGTACGATCTGCTGCGGCCGCGGCAATGGGGGCGGCGATGGGGGAATCTTGATCATGGCACTGGCGGCGGCGTTACTCGGCGGCTGCTCGAACGGAGCGGGTGGGACGATCGACCGGCCGGTCGGCGAGGTCGAAGCGATGCTGCAGGCAAGCGAAGCGTTGGCCTTCGCCGCCCACTTGCCGGGCACCGGCCACTCGGTCGAGGCCGGGGGCGGGCGCGGAGTGGCATTTCACCCTCAACGATCAGGACTATGCGCGAATGAACATCGCGCTGGCCCACGCCGGGCCCGAAGCGACCAAGGTCACCACCAGCTTCGAAGAGGTGAATGACGCCAGCGGTCCGGGGGTGCCCTATCTGCGCGGAGTCGCCAGAGCCGTCAGCGAGGAAAGCGTCGCCGCCGCGGTCGAGGGGCGATCGGTCGACATGGCAGCGCTCCAGAATCGCTTCAAGACCGAGTTAGCGAGCGATCCGATGGCGGTATCCGGTGCGACACGGCAGATCTGGGACGAGGCGATCAGGGTCGGCGAGGCCAGCACCGGGCCGCAGACCTCCAGCAGCGGGCAGCCCTACGACAAGACGCAAGCGTACGACCGAACTCCGGCCTACGATCGAAACTGAGGGACGCCCAGTTGGCGTTCATAATGCAAATGCGATAACGGGCGGGTGATGATCCGCTCGCTCGCCTCGACTTCGCCGTCTCACGCTTGCCCGCGCGGATATTATTATGCCTGCGAGGTTGGGACCGGCTGACGCGACCGCGACAGACGAACTACCCGCCTCGACCCGCCCAGCCTCCGCTCGGCGGGTTTTTTATCGTCCCCGAAGGAACGCGAAGATGCTTCACCGAGCCCAAGCCACGACTGACCGGCCCCAAGGCTGGCGGGACTATGTCGTGCCGCAATGCTGGGACGAGTTCACGGACGACGACCACGCGGTGTGGGACCTGCTGTTCGCGCGGCAGGTGGAGCTGCTCGGAACGCGGGTCGTTGCGCCGTTCCTCGATGGAATCGACCTTCTGCGCCTTTCCCACCCGGGGGTGCCGGACCTGAACGAGCTCAACGCGATCCTCGAGCCGCGAACCGGGTGGCGGACGGTGGCCGTGACCGGGCTGGTCCCGGACGACATCTTTTTCGCCATGCTGAGCGAGCGCGTGTTCCCGGTCGGCAATTTCATCCGCCGGCGCGAGCAACTGGATTATCTCGAGGAGCCGGATTGTTTCCACGACCTGTTCGGCCACATCCCGATGCTCGCTCATCACGCTTATGCCGAGATGGTCGAGCACGTTGGGCAATTGGGCGGAGCGGCGATCGCTGCCGGGCGCGGCGAGTTCGTGTCGCGGATCTACTGGCACAGCGTCGAATTCGGTCTCGCCCGCGAGGGCGGCGAGTTGAAGATCCTCGGCGCCGGGCTCGCCTCGAGCTTCGGCGAGGCGCATTTCAGCCTCGAAAGCGAAGAAGTCGAGCGGCTGCCCTTCTCGGTGCCGCGCGCGGTCCGCACCGCCTACCGCAACGACGTGTTCCAGCCGCTCTATCTGGTGTCCGAATCGGTCGAGTCGACCCTCGAGGAGATCCTGGCGACGGATGCCGACGCGCTGCTGGCGATTTGAGCGCGGGCGCGCGGCCTGTATAGCTGCGCCCAACAGGCTATCGAGGACGCGGCAGCGAGGGGATCGTGACACCGGACCATTACGCCATCCTGGGAGTATCGCCGACGTCGGAGGACGTGGTCATCCGCGCCGCTTATCTGGCGCTGATGCGCCGCTATCACCCCGACCGGAATTCCTCGGCCGAAGCGGCGGAGCGAGCTCAGGCGATCACCAACGCTTACGCAGTGCTCGGCAACTGGAGCCGGCGCTCCGACTATGATCTCAAGCGAGCCCAGTTGCGCGCCCTTCAAAGTCCGGGTGACGTCGCTCCGCGGCGGCCGCGGCCAAGCCCCAGCGCGCTGTTCGCCGTGGCCGCGGTATCGCTCCTGCTGCTGGTCGCCATCCGGCCGCCGCTGTTCGTCCGCGAACTTCCCGGCCCAGTGCCCGCCGCGCCGGGCCGTAATAGCGCGGCACTCAAGCCGAACCCCGCCGCCCATTGCCGATCGTCGGCAACCGCCGACCAGATCAAGCGCGAGCTGTTCCGCCAGGCGGCGCGGATTCGCGGCCGGGACCAGGCCGCGTTCGATCGGATTGCCGGCTATTCGGTGATGCGGATCGACCTGCCGGAGATGCGGCAAGCGGACGCCAGGCTCGGAACGGTGCGCTGCCGAGCGTGGGTTGAGCTTGACCTGCCGCCCGGAGTCGCGGTTCTCGACGGCCGGCGCAATTTGATGGCCGACATCCGCTATACGGTGACACCCGGTTCCGGCGGCAAGAGCGCGGTCACCTTGTCCAACGAGGGCCTGATCGTCACCCCGCTGGTCACGCTCGCGCAGATCAGCCGTCCGGAAGACGAGCCATTGCCGGACGCGATTGCCGAACCACCGGCCGACGCGACGCCGCCGCTCGACCAGCCGCCGGCGCCCCCCAGGCTGGCGCCGGCGCCGCCGCCCACCCGGGTCGCTCCACAGCGGGCCAAAACGGCGCCGCAGCCGGCCCGAGTGGCGCCGCAACCGGCCAAAGCCCCGCAGGCCACGCCCGCCAAGGCCAATCCCAGCTATAGCTGCCAGATCGCCAAGGGGCGCGGCGAAGCAGCGGTGTGCAAGAGTTCCGACCTGGCGAGGCTCGATCGGCATCTTGGGGTGCTTTACGGCCAATCGTGGGGGCAGGCCGACGCCGCCCGGCGGACCAAGCTGCTCGGCACCCGCGACCGTTTCATCGCCCGCCGCGACGCGTGCCCGTCGGACTCGTGTATCAGCAATGCCTATCTCACCCGGATGCGCGAGGTCAGCGACATCATGGCGAAGAAAAACTAGGCCTTTGGCGGCGCTCGACGGCGTCGCTACAAGGGCCCGGATGGCCGATCCGAAGCACACCCCGCCGCACACCCCGCCGCACACTGGCGAGTACCGCACCGGGTCCGACCCGCGGACCCTGCGCGACGCGCTCGGTTGCTTCGCGACCGGGGTGACGGTCGTCACCTGCTTCGACAAGGACCAGCGCCCGTTCGGAATCACCGCCAACAGCTTCACCTCGGTGTCGCTGGAGCCGCCGCTGCTGCTGGTCTGCGTCCACAAGCTGGCGGCGAGCGCTTCCGCGCTGACCTCGGCAGACCATTTCGCGGTCAACGTGCTGCAGACCGGCCAGCAGCCCGCCTCGATCCGCTTTTCGACCCGCGACGAGGACCGCTTCGGCAACAGCGACTGGTCGCCGGGCGAGTTCGGCGCCCCGGTGCTCGGCAATTCGCTGAGCGTGTTCGAATGCGAGCACCACGCGGTCCACGAGGGCGGCGACCACCACATCCTGATCGGCCACGTGCTCAAGGCGAGCTTCGACCCGAGCCTGGACCCCTTGCTGTTTTTCCGCGGCCGCTACCGGCGGCTGCACTTCGACTAGGGCCGGCCTAGACAATCTCTTCCGGGCAGCCCGCGGTTTCCGCCGACTGTTGCCGCTTCGGCCGCAGGTGCATCACGGCGACGATCAGCCCGCCGACGATCAGCCCGCCGATCGACGCGGCGATGGCATTGGCCAGCCATTCGACCACCAGCACCATCACTCCGATCGTCTCGGCAAGCGAGTGCGAGGCCCCGTGGACCGCGTGCGGAATGGCCTCGAAATGCAGTTCTTCCATGCCGTGAAGCATGATTCCGCCGCCGACCCACAGCATCGCCGCGGTGCCGAGCCCGGACAGGCCGGTGAGGAGATAGGGGACGCCGTGGACCAGGCCCCTGCCGACCGACCGGACCGCAGCGCTGCCGCGCCCGGTCATGTGCAGGCCGATGTCGTCAAGCTTCACGATCAGCGCGACCACTCCATAGACGGCGATGGTGATGCCGATGGCGACCGCGATCAGAGCTCCCGACTGCATCGCCAGCGTTTCCTCGCCGAGCTCGGCCAGCGCGATGACCATGATCTCGGCCGACAGGATGAAATCGGTGCGGATGGCGCCCGCGACCTGGCGCCCCTCGAGCTCGGCGGGAGTGTCAGCGGCGAGAAGCTCGCATTCGTCGTGATGATCGCCGGTCAGCTTCTCGAGGATCTTCTCGGTCGCCTCGTAGGCGAGATAGGCGCCGCCGAGCATCAGGATCGGCGGGATCAGGAACGGAGCGAAGGCGGCGAGCAGCAGCGCCACGGGGAGGATGATCAGCAGCTTGTTCTTGATGCTGCCGACCGCGATCTTGGCGATGATCGGCAGCTCGCGATCGGGGCTGAGGCCGGTCACGTAGCGCGGGGTGACCGCGGTATCGTCGATTACCACCCCGGCCGCCTTGGCCCCCGCCTTGCTAGCCGCGAGGCCGACGTCGTCGACCGAAGCGGCGGCGAGCTTGGTCAGGGTGGCGACGTCGTCGAGCAGCGCGATGAGACCGGAAGGCATGGCGAGCGCTTAGGCGAACTTGCGGACAGGACGCAATTCGCGCATCGCCCGCCCATGCTGGGGATGGACTTCGTCAAGGCCAACCGCGAGGCGGTCAGCCAAGCAATTCGCGACAAGGGGATCGAGCTCGACCTGGACGCGCTGCTCGCCCTCGACGGGGAGGTGCGCGGACTCAAGACCGAGATCGAGGGGCTTCGGGCCGAGCGCAACGCGATCAGCGCCATGTTCCCGACCGCTGGCGTGGACGAGAAAGCGGAGTTGGGGCGCAAGGCCAAGGAAGCCGGAGCCAAGGCGAGCGAGCTTGAGACCCGGCTCGATGAGCAGGAATCGAGGCTGCGGACGCTGATGCTCCAGCTTCCAGGGATTCCGTGGGAGGGCGCTCCGGTCGGCCCCGACGAAAGCGCCAACACCGTCGTCCGGTCCGAGGGCTCGCCGCCCGAGTTCGGTTTCGAGCCGCTCGACCATGTCGCGCTGATCGAGAAGAACGACTGGGCCGACCTGTCGCGCATCGCCCAGGTCGCGGGCTCGCGGATGTATTGCCTCAAGGGGCGGCTGGCGCTGCTCGAGACCAAGCTGATGGCCTGGGCGCTCGAGCGCATCGCCAAGGCGGGATTTACCCCGATCACCGTGCCGGCGCTGGCCCGCGAGCAGGCGTTCACCGCCCAGGGCCAGTTTCCGGGGCACCAGGAGGAAACCTATCAACTTCCTAACGACGATCTGTGGCTCGCCGGGACCGCCGAGGTCGCGCTGACCTCGCTCCATTCAGGGGATATCATCGAAGGCGACAAGCTCCCGATCCTCTACGCAGGCTACTCGCCGTGCTTCCGGCGCGAGGCGGGTAGCGCGGGCCGCGATGTTCGCGGGCTGCTTCGAGTCCACCAGTTCCTCAAGGTCGAGCAATATGTGATCTGCGAGGCCGATGAAGCGGTGTCGGCGCAATGGCACTCAAAGCTGCTCGGCCTCGCCGAAAGCCTGCTCCAGGCTTTGGAAATTCCCTATCAGGTGGTCGAGACTTCGACCGGCGACATGGGCCTGGGCAAGTTCCGGATGAACGACATCGAAAGCTGGGTGCCGAGCCTGAAGCGGTACCGCGAGACCCACAGCTGCTCGACCCTGCACGACTGGCAGGCGCGGCGGGCCAACCTTCGTTACCGCGGCGCCGACGGCAAGGTGCGCTTCGCCCACACGCTCAACAACACCGCGCTGGCGAGCCCGCGCATCCTGGTCCCGCTGCTCGAAAATCACCAGACCGAGGACGGGCGGGTGCGGCTTCCGCAGGCACTCCAGCCGCTGATGGGAGGCGAGTTCCTCTGAACCATCGGTTCACCGGAGACGACCGTCCGCCGCCCGGCCGCAAGCGGGTGGCGGAAGGAGTCTGGCTCGCCGCTCGCTTCTGGCGCGGGTTCGGCCATCTTGGCCCGCGGGGACCGGAGGACGGGCCGCCGGCGCTGGTGATCCCCGGCTTCCTCGCGGGTGACCGCACCGACATGGAGCTTCGCCGCTCGCTCGCCGCTGCCGGGTGGCGGGTCCACGGCTGGGGCCTGGGGCTCAACAAGGGTGCCCGCGAAGACACGCTGCGCCAGCTCGAGCGTTGCGTCGATTCGATCGGGGCGAGGCGGCCGCTGCTGATCGTCGGCTGGAGCCTTGGCGGGGTTTATGCGCGCGAGCTGGCGCGGCATTGCCCGGGCAAGGTGCGGGCGGTGGTGACGCTGGGCTCGCCGTTCTCCGGCGATGCGCATCAGAACAATGTGTGGCGGCTGTATGAATGGGTCGCCAAGCACCCGGTCGACGATCCGCCGATTCCGCGGATCACCGAGAAGCCGCCGGTCCCGACGCTGGCGATCTGGTCGAGGAAGGACGGGATCGTCGCTCCGCGCGCCGCGCGCGGGCTCGACGAGGAGCGCGACCGGGCGGTCGAGATCCCCTGCAGCCACATGGCGTTCGGAATTTCCAGGCGCGCGACGCGGCGGATTGCCGCGGAAATCGAGGCGTTCCTCAAGGAAGTCGACGCCTAGCCGAGTCGCCGGATTGACTCCCCTACCCGGATTCGCGGTAAGAGAACAAAAGTAGAACATTAACGTTGCGAGTCGTGTGGCGAGAGGCTTGTCCCTGGTCGCCGGCGGAGGGTCGACTGCGCCCTCGCGGCCGGCTGATTGTGTCTCCTCCCCGCGGTTTCTCGGGGAGGGGGACCGTTTGGCGCAGCCAAATGGTGGAGGGGGCCTCACCTCTGCACCAAGGCCCCTCCACCACTCTTCGAGTGGTCCCCCTCCCCTGCAAATGCAGGGGAGGATTCAGCTCCGCCCTCACACCCCCACTTTGTCCGAGCTGTTCGCCGTCCATCCGCGCGACGGCGGCTGGGCCGGGTTCCTGCTTGCCCAGCTGGAGAGCGAAAAGCCGTTGCTGTGGGTGCAGGAGCGGATGGCGATCCTCGAGGCTGGGCGGGTCTATCCGCCGGGGCTTCCCTGTTGCGACCTCATCCACGTCATCGCTCGGGACGCGCGCTCGGCGCTGTGGGCGATGGAGGAGGGCTTAAGGTGCGGCGCGCTCGGAGCCGTGATCGGCGAGCTGTGGGGCGACCCCAAGAGCCTCGACTTCACCGCGACGCGGCGGCTGGCGGTCGCCTCCGAGCGGTCGGGAGTTCCCGCCTGGCTAGTGCGGCTCGGCGGAGCGGCAAACCTCAGTGGAGCGCGGATGCGCTGGCGGATCGCCAGCCGCCCATCGCTCGCCCACCCGTTCGACCCGCGCGCTCCCGGAGATCTGGCGTGGGACGCCGAGCTGTTCCGCGCCCGCGGCCGCCCGCCCGGCCGGTGGAGCATCGCGCATGAGCCGCAAGCCGGAGCAGCGCATCCTTTCCGTCTGGTGGCCGCGCCTGGCGATCGAGCGCTGGCGCAAGACGGCAGGGCACGACTTTCCGCCTGACTCGCCGGTGGTGCTGACCATCGAGGGCCCGCACGGGCTGGTGATTTCGGCGGTGACCCAGGCGGCGGCGACAAGCGGCGCCCGGGCCGGTGTGCGGCTGACCGACGCCCGGGCGCTCGATCCGAGCCTGGTCGCGATTTCGGCCGATCCGGCGGGCGACCAGGCGCTGGTCGAGGGGCTCGCCCGCTGGGCGGTGCGCTGGTCGCCGCTGGTCGAGGTCGACGGCCGCGACGGCTTGCGGCTCGACGTCACCGGGACCGCCCATCTGTTCGGCGGCGAAGCGGCGCTGGTCGAGGATGTGCATCGGCGCTTCGCGGCGCTCGGGCTGACCAGCCGGGTCGCGATTGCGCCAACTCCCGCCGCCGCCTGGGCGCTGGCGCATTTCGGCGGCGGCATTTGTTGCCAAAACGTCGCCGCCGCGATGGCTCCCCTGCCGGTGGCGGCGCTGCGGCTGTCGCCGCAGGCCACCCGGACGCTCGAGCGGCTTGGGCTCAAGACCATCGGCGCGCTGGCCGGAGTGCCGCGCCGGGCGCTCGCCCGCCGCTTCCGCGAGGCCGACAATCCGCTCGACGCGCTCGACCGGACGCTGGGCCGCAAGCCCGAGCCTTTGATCGCCACTCCGTGCGAGCCGCCGCCCCGGGCCAGCTTCGGACTCGCCGAGCCGGCCACCGATCCGGCGATTCTGCCGAGCGCTCTCGCCCGGCTCGCCGACCCGCTGGTCCGCGAACTTGGCCGGCGGCGGCTCGGCGCCCGGCGGCTCGCCTTTCACGCGTTCCGGGTCGATGGCGAGGTCGGCGAGGTGGAGGCGGAAACGGCGCTTCCGACGCGCGATCCGGCGCACATCGTCCGGCTGCTCGCCGACAAGGTCTCGAGCCTCGATCCCGGCTTCGGCTTCGACGGTTTCGCTCTGACCGGGCGCTGGTGCGAGCCGCTCGACCCGGCCCAGGACGCGCTGCTCGGCGAACCGCCGCGCGAGCTCGAGCTGGCGCGGCTGATCGACCGGCTGGCGGCGCGGCTCGGAGCCGAGCGGGTGCGCCGCCCGGTCCGGCGCGAGAGCCATCTGCCGGAGCGGGCGAGCGGGTGGAGTCCGGCATTCGAAGACAGGCCCTCCCCTAACCCATCCCGCGAGCGGGAGGGGAAGATGCGCCCGCAGCGCCTGCTCGACCGGCCGGAAGCGATCGCGGTCATCTATGCGACCCCCGAGGGCGTGCCGCGGCGGTTCGTGTGGCGGCGCTCGGTGCACGACATCGCCCGCGTCGAGGGACCCGAGCGGATCGCGCCCGAATGGTGGCGGGCGCCGTCGAAGGCCCGCTTGCGCGATTACTACCGGGTCGAGGATTCGGCGGGGCGCCGCTTCTGGATTTACCGCGAGGGCGTCATTGGCGACGGCCGTGGCGGGCCGCCCGAGTGGTTTCTCCATGGGCTGTTTGGCTGATGCCCGAATATACCAATTTGGCGCGCAAGAAATTGGTCCGCGACGGGCCGATCGAGCCGATCGCGCCGGCGCCGTTCGTCGAACTCGGGCTCACCAGCCCGTTCAGCTTCTTGCGCGGCGCTTCGGACTCGATCGAGCTGGTGTTGAAAGCGCTCGAGTTCGGCATGGATTGGATCGGCATCGCCGACCGCAACAGCCTCGCCGGGGTGGTGCGGATGCACAGCGCCGCCAAGGGTGCGGGCCTGAAGCCGCTGATCGGCTGCCGGCTGGAGCTCATCGATGCGCCGAGCCTGCTCGCTTATCCGCGCGACCGCGAGGCTTACGGCCGGCTGTCGCGGCTGCTGAGCCTGGGCAAGATGCGGGCGAAGAAAGGCGGGTGCGAGCTGACGCTGTCGGACGTCGCTGATCATCAGGAAGACATCGCCTTCATCGCCTGGCCCGAAGACTTGGACACATTCGAGGCGGAACTGCCGCGGCTTCGGACCGCCTTGCCGTCGCTCCGCCATGTCGCTGCATCCTATTTGTACCGCGGCGACGATTGCGCTCGGATCGGGCGGCTCGACCGCTTGGCCAGGGCGAATGGCTGCACGATCCTCGCGACCAACGACGTCCATTATCACGCGCCCGACCGGCGGCCGCTGCAGGACGTGATGAGCTGCATCCGCGAGAAAGTGACCATCGCCACCGCCGGTTATCTGCTCAACGCCAATGCCGAGCGCCACCTGAAATCGCCGGACTCGATGGCGCGGCTGTTCTCCCGATGGCCGCACGCGATTGCGGCGGCTCGCGAATTCGCCGACAGCCTCGATTTCAGCCTCGACGAACTGAAGTATGAGTACCCACGCGAAAGCGTCCCGGAAGGCCGCTCGCCGCAGCAGTATCTCGAGCATCTGACCTGGGAAGGCGCGAAGCAGCGCTGGCCGGACGGCGTTCCCGACAAGGTGCTCGGCCAGCTGCGCCACGAGCTCGAGCTGATCCGCCGGCTCGACTTCGCGCGCTATTTCCTCACCGTCCACGACATCGTCGCGTTCGCGCGCAGCCTCTCGCCTCCGATCCTCTGCCAGGGACGCGGCAGCGCGGCCAACAGCGCGGTCTGCTATTGCCTCCGAATCACCGCGGTCGACCCGGCGACCAGCGACCTGCTGTTCGAGCGCTTCCTATCCGAGGAGCGCAAGGAGCCGCCCGACATCGACGTCGATTTCGAGCATGAGCGGCGCGAGGAGGTGATCCAGCACATCTACGCCAAATACGGCCGCGACCGCGCCGGGATCGCCGGGACCGTGATCCACTACCGCCCGCGAAGCGCGATCCGCGAGGTCGGCAAGGTGATGGGATTGAGCGAGGACGTCACCGCGGCGCTCGCCTCGACCATCTGGGGGCAGATGGGCGACGAGGTGGTCGCCGAGCGCGCCGACGACGCCGGGCTCGATTTGAGCGACCCGCACCTCAAGCGAACGGTCAAGCTCGCCGAGCAGATGATCGGCATGCCGCGGCATTTGTCGCAGCACGTCGGCGGCTTCATCCTCACCGAGCGGCTGCTGACCGAGACCGTGCCGGTCGGCAACGGCGCGATGGACGACCGCACCTTCATCGAATGGGACAAGGACGACATCGACGAGCTCGGGATTTTGAAGATCGACGTGCTCGCGCTCGGAATGCTGACCTGCATCCGCAAATGCTTCGATTTGATCGAGCAGTACCACGGCGAACGGTGGGAGCTGGCGACCATCCCTCCGGAGGAGCGCCAAGTCTACGACATGCTGTGCAGGGGCGATTCGCTCGGCGTGTTCCAGGTCGAGAGCCGGGCGCAGATGAACATGCTGCCGAGGCTCAAGCCGCGCTGCTTCTACGATCTGGTGATCGAGGTCGCGATCGTCCGCCCGGGCCCGATCCAGGGCGACATGGTCCACCCGTACCTCAAGCGCCGCTCGGGCAAGGAGAGCATCCTGTTCCCCTGCCCGGCGCCCGAGCATGGCCCTCCGGACGAGCTCGAGCGGATCCTCGGCCGGACCTTGGGCGTGCCGATCTTCCAGGAGCAGGCGATGAAGATCGCCATCGACGCGGCCAGGTTCAGCGCCGCCGAGGCCAACCAGCTGAGTAAGGCGATGGCGACCTTCCGCTCGAAGGGGAATATCGAGTTTCTGCAGGAAAAGATGGTCGGGCGGATGGTAAAGCGGGG
>JBPCQE010000163.1:0-5350 GCA_050998435.1 Sphingomicrobium sp.
CGGCGACCCGCAAGGCGATCCCGTCCGACCCCTTTCCGAGCCCCTATACGAACGAGACCGCCGCCCGCGCGGCGAACAACAATGCGCTTCCGCCCGACCTGTCGCTGATCGCCAAGGCCCGCGAGGGCGGGGCGGCCTATGTGTACTCGCTCCTGACCGGGTACCAGCGCCAGCCGGCCAAGCTGATCAAGGAGTTGCCCGCCGCGAAGACTCCGCATGGACTGCACTACAATCCTTATTTCGCCAACCTCAACCTCGCCATGCCGCCGCCGCTGACCGCCGCCGGCCAGGTCACCTATGCGCCCGGCAACCCGGCGCCTACGGTCGACCAGATGGCCAAGGACGTATCGGCGTTCCTGGTGTGGGCGGCCGAGCCCAGGCTCGAGAACCGCCACCGCTCGGGAATCGCGGTGGTCATTTTCCTGCTGGTCGGAACCGTGCTCGGCTATCTCGCCTACCGGCAGCTGTGGGCCGAGGCGAAGCGCAAGGTGCGGCCGACCGGGGCGCTCGACCCGAAGAATATCGCCAAGAGCCGCCGGGCCAAGGCCAAGTCCGGTATCGCCGGCTGATTTTGGGTGGTGTGCGCGGGACTTAGCCGGTTAATTCACCCGCCGTTCACTCGGCAAAGACGAGAAAACAGCACAACTCGTCTCTCGTGGAGATCCGTCATGCGTGCACTTCATCTTCGTACCGCCGCAACCGTGCTGGTCGCCGCCGTCGGCCTTGGCGGCTGCGCCAGCTACAGCCCGTACGGTTATGGCAACGGCGTGTCGGTCAGCATGGGCGACCGCTATCACGATCCCTATTACGACCGCTACTCGCCCTACGGCTCGCGGTACGGCTACAACTCGCGCTACGGCTACGGCGGCCAAGGCTACGGCTACGGCTACTCGCCCTATGGCTGGTACGACGGCTACTATTATCCGGGTGCCGGCAATTACGTCTACGACCGCTACCGTAATCCCTACTATTGGGACGACGGCCACCGCCGTTACTGGACTGTCCGCCGCAAGGATCCCTCGGTCCGCGAAGTGTGGAGCGATTTCGCTCGCGATCAAGCGACCCGCAACGCCACCAACCAGATGGAGCGGGGCATCACGACCAAAGCCATCGAGCGCCAGACGACCAGCCGGTCCGAGCGCATCCGGACGCAACGCGTCGAGCGTCGCAGCGAGCCCAGGTCGTCGCTGAGCGACCGGATCCGCAGCCGAGCCGCGGACCAGCGGCGCGAAGCCCCCAAGGAAGAGTAGTCCTTCCGGGCCGGGCTAGGGCCGGCGCTGCATCATCACGATCGACGTGAAGCTCATCACGTCGAGCCCGTCCTGGTTGCTGACCGCGGTCCTGGTTCGGATGACTCCGATGTGCGGCTTGGAGCGCGACGGGATCGTCTCGAGCACCGTGCCGCGAACCGTCAGCCGGTCGCCGGGACAGACCGGCTTTAGCCAGCGCAGCTCGTCGACTCCCGGCGAGCCTAGCCCCGCCTGCTGGTCATCGACGACGTAGCGGGCGATCACCGCCATGGTCATCGCGCAGGTGTGCCAGCCGCTCGCCGACAGGCGGCCGAAATGGGTCTTGGCGGCGGCTTCGTCGGACAGATGGAACGGCTGCGGATCGTACTTGCGAGCGAACTCGAGCACTTCCTCGCGGGTCACGTCGTAGTGGCCGAACACCGTCTCGTCGCCGGCCGCGATGTCGTCGAAATATTTCATTGGTCCTGACTGTCTTGGCGGTGGCGGGAATGACCGGCTAGAGCCTTGCGCGTGGGGACGCAATTTCCAGGCTCGAGCCGGTGGCATCCGCGGCTCATCGAGGCGGCGATGGCGCTCAACGACAACCGGTTGGACGTGGCCGAGCGGCTGCTGAAGTCGCATTTGAAGGAGGATCCGTTCGACGTCGCTGCGATCCGGATGCTGGCGGAGCTGGCGGCCCGGATCGGGCGGATGAAAGACGCGGAGGATTTGCTTCGGCGGGCGCTTGAAATCGCGCCGGGATTCACGGCAGCTCGCGCCAACCTCGCCATGGTCCTGGGCCGTGTCGGCCGGCCGGCGGAAGCTCTAGAGCTGCTCGACGACATCGTCCGGGAGCAGGCAGATACGGTCGGCAACATCAGCTTGCGCGCGGCCACGCTCGGCCGCCTGGGCGACTTCCAGCAGGCCATCAAGCTCTACGAAGCTGCGCTTGCCAAAGTCCCCCGCCAGCCGGCGGTCTGGCTGAGCTACGGCCACATGCTGAAGACGATCGGCCGTCAGTCCGATGGTATTTCCGCCTACCGCCGGGCACTCGAGCTCAAGCCGACGCTGGGCGAGGCCTGGTGGAGCCTGGCCAACCTCAAAACCGTCCGATTCGAAACGGCGGACATCAGCGCCATGCACGCGGCTTTGGAGGACGAGAGACTGCGACCAGACGATCGTTTCCACCTCCATTTCGCACTCGGCAAGGCAATGCGCGATGCCGGCCGGCACGAGGCAGCGTTCGAACATTATGAGGCCGGCAATGCGCTACGTCTCAAGTTTCATCCGTTCGACGAGGCCAAGCTTGCCGCAAGAGTGCAGCGGAGCATCGACCTGTTCACCGCCGAGGAACTCGCTCGGGGGGGCGGCTGCGAGGCCTCGGACCCGATTTTCATCATCGGGCTGCCGCGGGCCGGCTCGACCCTGGTCGAACAGATCCTGGCTTCCCACCCGCTGGTCGAAGGCACCTCGGAGCTTCCCGACATCCCCGCGCTGGCCAGCGAGCGACGGGATTACCCCAGCTACGTCCCGGAATTGAGCGGTGCTGAGCGACGCGAGCTTGGAGAGCGGTACCTGGCGCGAGCCTCCGTGCAGCGTCGCACAGACCGGCCGTTCTTTATCGACAAGCTGCCCAACAACTGGGTGTTTGTGCCCTTCATCCTGCAGATCCTGCCGAACGCCAAGATCGTCGACGCGCGGCGGCATCCGCTCGGCTGCTGCTTTTCGAACTTCCGCCAGCATTTCGCCCGTGGGCAGGACTTCACCTACGACTTGCCGACGCTCGGACGCTACTACGCGCACTATGTCCGGCTGATGGCCCACGTCGATGCGGTAATGCCTGGCCGGGTCCATCGCGTACTCTATGAGCGGATGGTGGACGACACCGAGAGCGAGGTCCGCAGGCTGCTCGACCATTGCGCGCTTGAGTTCCATCCGGCTTGCCTCGAATTTCACCGAACCGAGCGGGCGGTGCGCACGGCCAGCTCGGAGCAGGTTCGGCAGCCGATCTATCGCGATGCAACCGAGGAATGGCGGGCCTACGAATCGTTTCTCGATCCCCTGAAAGACGCTCTCGGCCCGGTCCTCGAAGCGTACCCGAAGGCGCCCGCGTCTTTCTTGCAACGTTGACGTAACAATCGGTCGATCCCTGCCGACAGCTCGGCGGTTGCGGGATTGACAACAGCCATCACCTCTGTCGCAATCCAGTGACTTTATCGCTGTCAGGGGGGCCTGATGACTGAGCATTCGATCCGCACCATCGCCTGGGGACTTTTCGCGTCGACCGCGCTCTGCAGCCCTGCCTTCGCACAGGAAACGACGAGTGACTCGCCGGCGCCGAACACGAACGCGACGAACGTCACTGGCGAAACACCCGGGGAGCAGGTCGCCCAGGATGGCCAGACCACGGACGAAACCGAGATCATCATCACCGCGCAGAAGCGCGAGGAGAACCTTCAGGACGTGCCGGTCTCGGTGCAGGCGATCGGCACCCGCCGCCTCGACCAGCTGAACATCTCGAATTTCGAAGATTACACCAAACAGCTGCCTTCGGTCAGCTTCCAGACGTCGGCGCCCGGTTCCACGGCCGTGTACATGCGCGGGGTCGCTTCAGGGGGGGACGGCAACCACTCGGGCTCGCTGCCCTCGGTTGGCACATATCTCGACGAGCAGCCGGTAACGACCATCGGCGGCACGCTGGACGTCCACATTTACGACATCGCTCGGATCGAAAGCCTCGCCGGGCCGCAGGGCACGCTTTACGGTGCGTCGAGCCAGGCGGGTACGATCCGGATCATCACCAACAAGCCCGAGCTCGGGGTCACGAGCGGGCGCATGGACGCGGAGATCAACAACGTCGCGCATGGCGAGATGGGCGGCAGCCTCGAAGGGATGATCAACCTTCCGATCGCCGACAACATGGCCTTGCGAGCCATCGCTTTCTACCGCCGGGACGGCGGCTATATCGACAACGTCTTCGGTGAGCGTAGTTACCCGTTCGATGACGGCGATGACGCGCTGACTTTCGACAATTCGGACCTAGTTGAAAACAATATCAACGACACGACGGTCTATGGCGGCCGGGCGGCGCTGAAGATCGACCTCAACGACACGTGGACGGTGACCCCGACCATCATGCACCAATATCTGAAGGGCGGCGGCGTCTTCTACATGGACGAGGAACAGGACGACCTCGACGTCGTCCGGTTCAAGGAGGATCGCTTCCGCGACGAATTCACGCAGGCCGCTCTGACAATCGAAGGCAAGATCGCCAATTTCGACGTCACCTATGCCGGTGCCTACATGGACCGGCCGACCTACGGCTTCAACGACTATACCGATTACACCGACGCTTATGACGCCTATGCGGTCTATTACGGGTATAGTGGGCTGCTGGACTATCACAATTACACCGACAACGCCGGCAACCTGATCGACCCGCGTCAATTCATCCGGGGCGAGAACCATTACAAGAAAATGAGCCACGAGGTGCGCATTGCCTCGCCGTCCGAAAATCCCTTCCGGCTGTTGCTCGGCGCTTTCTATCAGCGCCAGACAAACGATATCTACCAGGACTATATGGTTCAGGACCTTGCCACCAATCTTTCGGTCGGCGGCTGGCCGGGCACGATTTGGCTCACCCTCCAAGAACGCGTGGACAAGGACTATGCGCTGTTCGGCGAGGCAAGTTTCGATGTGACGCCGCAAATAACGCTGACGGCTGGTGGCCGGCTGTTCAAATATGACAACACATTGTTCGGCTTTGCCGGCTTCGGAACCCCCAATCCCGGTGGCTTCAGCAGCGGCGAGCGCCGATGCCTGACCGTCAACGGGCTAGAGGTGCGCGCCGATGTCCCCGGGGCCGCGCTCGCGCCCGGCAGCCTGGACGGGACGCCGTGCACCAACGTCGGCAACGTCAAGAATGGTGAGCTGGTCCCGCGGAGAAGCAAGGGCGATGGCTTCACGCACCGGGTCAACGCCCAGTACAAGCCCAACGAGGATGTGATGCTTTACGCGACCTGGTCGCGCGGCTTTCGCCCCGGCGGAATCAACCGGCAACCCAGCGCTCCGGCCTACGACCCGGATTATCTCACCAATTACGAACTTGGCTGGAAGACCTC
>JBPCQE010000143.1:0-3469 GCA_050998435.1 Sphingomicrobium sp.
GCATTGGCCAGCAGTAGCAAGGCCCGGCGGACGGGCAAGAGCAGGCTCGAAACAGCCAGTTCCCATCCGTTCGTCGATTGGTCGAAAAAGGCCCGCCGCTCAGCAGCAAGCTCAACCTGCAGGTTGCAGCGGGCGGCGAAATTTCGAAGCTGGCGCGGGTTGACGGTGACCAGCCGCCGCGAAAATTCTTTCGTCCGAAAGGAAGCGTCACTCTGGTCTGGCAACCCGCGGAGGGTTGGGATGCGAGCCTGAAGCTGCGCCGGCGAGTTGGGCAGATCAGCTTCTACGATTTCCTCGCCCAGCCGAAGCTGAGCGAGGACCGTGAGCAGGCCGGCAATCCCGATCTGGTGCCGCCGCAAAGCTGGGAAGGCGAGGTCGAGGTCGGCCGCGAGCTCGGCGCCTGGGGCAAGACGAGGCTCAAGACCTATTACCACCGGGTCGAAGACATCATCGACGTGATCCCGATCGGCGAGGATGGCGAAGGGATCGGCAACCTCCCGCGCGCATCGCGCCTCGGATTACAGAACACCAGCACCATCCAATTCGATTCGATCGGCTGGAGGGGAGCGAAGCTCGACGCTACGCTCGGGTTTGAAAAGACCAGCGTCCGCGACCCGCTGACCGGGGACAAAAGGGCGATCAGCGGCACCCGCGCCCGCTGGGCCTCGTTCAGTCTGCGCCACGACATTCCCGGCAGCCAGATCGCCTGGGGCGGAGCGGCGAGCCATGACCATTACGCCAAGCATTATTTCCTCACCGATGTATTCCGCAGCTGGGAGGGGCCGTGGTGGAACAGTGCCTATGTCGAGCACAAGGACGTAATGGGCATGACCGTCCGAGCGATCGTCAACAATTTGCTGAACGCGCGTCACCGGTTCGACCGCACAGTCTACGACGGGCGCCGCGACGAACATCCGATCCTGTTCATCCAGCGCAACAACCAGCTGATCGGGCCGATCTTCAGCCTTTCCGTGCGGGGGAATTTCTAGGGCAGCGATCGGCTGCTAGGGCGGGGACCGGAACTACAGGCGAGGGCCCGATGCCGAAGATCGATCTCGACCAGGTCGAGCAGACCAACCGCACGACCTACCCGATGCCGTTCGCCGCGGAGATGGGTCGGCGCCATTTTCGCCGGCTGGGGGCGGCCGGCGGCCTCACCGACATCGGCGTCAGCCAGGTCGTGCTCGAGCCCGGCGGAGTCTCGAGCCAGCGCCACTGGCACGACGGGATCGACGAGTTCGTCGTGGTCGTCGACGGCGAGGCGGTGCTGGTCGAGGACGATGGCGAGACGGTGATGCGCGCCGGCGACTGCGCTGCGTTCCCCAAGGACGTTGCCAACGGCCACCATCTCATCAACCGCAGCGAGCGCAACTGCACCTTCATCGCGGTCGACGGCCGGCTGTCGGAGGGCGATTGCCACTACTCCGACGCCGACCTGCACTGGGACCACGCCAACGGCCGATACACCCACAAGGACGGCACGCCTTACTAAGCGGCGGCGTCCTCATATTGCTCGATCACCCACGGCTCGTCCTGCGCCTGGTCGATCCAGTCCTGGACGTGCGGGTGCGACAGCACGGCCTTCATGTACAGCTCGGCGAACGGCGGCACCGCCACTCCGTAGGTGATGAAGCGGGTAACGACCGGTGTGTACATGATGTCGGCCGCGCACCAGTCGCCGAACAGGAAATCGCCGGTGCCGCCGAAGCGCGCCCGGGCCTGCGCCCACAATTGCAGAATCCGGTTGATGTCGTCCTTGACGCCGTTCGACAGCGCCCGCGGCGGATAGCTCTTGCGGACGTTCACCGGCAGCTCGCGGCGGAGGTTGGCGAAGCTCGAGTGCATCTCCGCCGCCATCGACCGGGCCATTCCGCGCGCCGCGGCGTCCTCGGGCCAGAAACGCTCGCGCCCGACCCGGTCGGCGAGGAATTCGATGATTGCGAGGCTGTCCCAGACGACGCACTCGCCGTCCCACATGATCGGCACCTTGCCGAGCGACGGGGCGAACTCGTCGCCTTCGCGGCGCTGTTCCCATTCGGCGTCGAACATCGGCACGACCAGCTCCTCGAACGGCTCGCCGGACTGCTTGACCGCCAGCCAGCCGCGCATCGACCAGCTCGAATAGGCGCGGTTGCCGATGATCAGCTTGAGCATTCGAAAAAATCCTATCCGGTCGCTTCGAGGATCGCGGTACGCAACTCGGCGATCCCGCTACCGGTTTCGCTCGACGTGGTGAAGATGGTCGGGTGAGCGGCCGGGTGTTTCGCCGCCTGGTCCGCCGTATCCCGCTCGACCGCCTCGAGATCGGTCCGCTTGACCTTGTCCGCCTTGGTCAGGACGAGGTGATAGCTCACCGCCGCAGTATCGAGCATGTCCATGACCTCATGGTCGACGGGCTTGAGGCCGTGGCGCGCATCGATGAGCACCAGCGCGCGCTTGAGCACCGCCCGGCCGCGCAAATAGTCGTTGATCAGGAACCGCCAGCGCTTGACCAAATCCTTGGGCGCTTCGGCAAAGCCATAGCCGGGCATGTCGACCAGCCGAATCCGAAGCGGCTTGCCGACGTCGAAGAAATTGAGCTCCTGGGTGCGCCCCGGAGTGTTCGAAGTCCGGGCCAGCCCGTTGCGGTTGGTCAACGCATTCAACAGCGAGCTCTTGCCGACGTTCGAGCGGCCGGCGAACGCGATCTCCGGGACCGTCGGGTCGGGCAGGAACCGCAGCTCGGGAGCCGACTTCAGAAAGACGATCGGTCCCGCGAACAGCTTGCGGGCACGCTCCGCCAGATCCTCGTCCGGCTTCACTAGCCGGTCGCCGGCTTGGGCTCGCTGAAGTCGAGCCCGAAGCGCTTGTACAACCACCATTGCTGGGCGATCGTCAGGATGTTCGACACCACCCAGTAGAGCTGCAGCCCGGCGGCGAACGGCGCCATCACCACCACCATCACCCACGGCAGGATGGCGAAGATTTGCTGCTGGGTCGGATCGAGCTGGGCCGGATTGAGCTTGAACTGCATCCACATCGTCACTCCAAGCAGGATCGGCAGCACTCCGATGGCGAGGAAATAGGGCGGCGTGAAATCGAGCAGGCCGAACAGGTTGACCGGGGTCATCGGATCGGGCGCCGACAAATCCTTGATCCACAAAGCGAACGGCTGGTGGCGCATTTCGACCGCCACCATCAGCACCTTGTAGAGCGCGTAGAAGATCGGGATTTGCAGCAGGATCGGCAGGCAGCCGGCGGCCGGGTTGATCTTCTCGGTCTGGTAGAGCTTGAGGATTTCCTGCTGCTGGCGCGGCTTGTCGTCCTTGTAGCGCTCCTGAAGCGCCTTCATCTTTGGCTGCACCTTGCGCATCGCCGCCATCGACTGGAACTGCTTCTGGGCGATCGGGTACATCAGCAGCCGGACGATGAACGTCAGGCAGATGATCGCGACTCCGAAATTGCCCGTGGTTTTGAACAACCAGTTGAG
>JBPCQE010000049.1:0-5132 GCA_050998435.1 Sphingomicrobium sp.
CGCGGCGATGGAGGCCAATGCGATCGACATCGTCATCGGCACCCAGCTGGTGACCAAGGGCTATCACTTCCCCAACCTGACTCTGGTCGGGGTGGTCGACGCCGACCTCGGCCTGTCGGGCGGCGACTTGCGTGCCGCCGAGCGCAGCTTCCAGCAGATCCAGCAGGTCGCCGGCCGCGCCGGGCGCGGCGACAAGCCCGGCCGGGTGCTGGTCCAGACCCACGACCCCGGCGCTCCGGTGATTGCCGCGCTCGTTTCGGGCGACGGCCCCGGCTTCTATGCGGCCGAGACCGAAGCTCGGCGCGAGGCGGCGATGCCGCCGTTCGGGCGGCTCGCGGCGATCGTCGTCTCGGCCGAAGACGCAACGGAGGCGGAGACCATCGCCCGCCGAATCGGCCAGGCCGCTCCCCAGGTCGACGGAATGGCGATGTTCGGCCCAGCGCCGGCGCCGCTGGCGATGCTCCGCGGCCGCCACCGCCAGCGAATCCTCGTCCACGCGGCGCGAAGCCTCGACGTCCAGGACGTGATCCGCGACTGGCTTGGGGCTCTAGACTGGGGGAGCAAGGTCCGGGTCGCGGTCGACGTCGACCCGTACAGCTTTCTCTAGTCGACTCTCACGCGCCAGCCGCCGCCGCACCCACCACGGCCGGACCAGCTCGCCGCGCCTCACCGCCAGAACCACCAGCATGACTCCGGCGGCGGTGGCGAGGACCATCGCGATCAGCGACGCCTCGAGCCCGAACGCCCCGCCGGACAGCAGCTCGGGGCCCGACAACTGGGCCTCGACCATCCCGTCCTGGTTGGTCCCCGACACCGGCACGTCGAAGATCCAGCCCTGGGTGAAGTTCCACGCAGCGTGCAGCCCGATCGCCATCCACAAATTGCGGGTCAGCATGTAGGCGCCGCCCAGGAGTACCCCGGCCTCGAGCGCGATCGCGAACGACGACAAGGCGGTGGCGTTGGGGTTGAACATATGGGCTAGGCCGAACAGCGCCGAGGTCAGCGCCAGCGCGAACCAGCTGCCGCCAAATTCCTCGAGCCATCGGAACAGGATTCCGCGGAACAAAAGCTCCTCCATGAACGCCGGAACGATCGCAATCGTCACCAGCACTCGGACAAGGTCGCCGGTCCCACCCTCGCCGATGATATTGTAGACGTCGGCAATCGCCGCGACCGCGACGATCACCGCAAACAGCAGCGCCCCGAACGCGAGTCCCAATCCCAGGCCCTTCGGGGCGTCGGCCAGGCGCAAATCGTCGCGCGGCCGCTCGCCCAGATGGCGGATGGCGAGCTTGTAGACCAGCAGCGCGATGCTGATGCCGATGGCCGCCCGCACCAGCATCCCCGAAGTCTTGTCCATCGGCGGGAGCATCCGCCCGGCGAAGATCGCCGCGGCATTGGCGAACACGAACAGACCAATCGCAACCACCAGCGTGGCCAGCGGGAAATCGACGATCCGCTTCCACAGCGTCTTGGCGGCCAACTCGTCCGCGCTCGATCTGTCCAACGGCCCCTCCCCTTTGATTCTTCATAGTGCGAGGACGCGTGCCGACAAGCCACTCTTGCGCATTCGGCTCAGGGTCCTTTAAGGGCGCGAAATCATGGCCTTGCGCCGCTTGCCGCGGCATGCGTCGAAGCTCGACGAGGCTTATACAAAGCTCGCGGCCGAGATGAAAAAGTGGGAAGAGGAAGCCGAAAAAGGCTGACTAAACGGCCGGCGCGTTGGTACCGGCCGCACCTTCCAGCTCACGAAGCAATTCTGTCAGAGCCCCAGGCTTCCTTGCGCCTTGGCTTTGACGCCCTCCGCCTCGAGCAGCCGCCGCTTGCGCTCGATTCCGCCCGCGTAGCCGCCGAGCCTGCCGTCGCTGCGAACCACCCGGTGGCACGGGATCAGCACCGCGACATGGTTGGCGCCGTTGGCCGAGCCGGCGGCGCGCACCGCGCCCGGCTTGCCGACCGCCGCGGCGATCTGCGCGTAGCTGCGGGTCTCGCCCGGCGGGATCTTGCGCAATTCGCGCCACACCGCCTCCTGAAACGCGGTCCCGGCAACATCGATCGGCAGGTCCGGGGCGGTGCCCGGCCGTTCGACCGCGGCGAGCGCGCCGGCGACCAGCTCGCCCATCGACCCGTCGTCCTCGACCAGGGCCGCGTTGGGGAAGATCCGCCGCAACGAGCCCTCGTCCTCCTCGAAGGTCAGCCGGCAGATGCCCTTGTCGGTCGCGGCGACCAGCATTGGCCCGAGGCAGCATTTGACGACCGTCCAGCGGATCGTCGCTCCCCGCCCGCCTTCGCGCCACGCCGATGGGGTCATTCCGAGCCGCTCGTTCGCGTCGGCGTAAAAGCGGCTGGGGCCGGAATAGCCCGCGTCGTAAATCGCCTCGGTCACGGTGCCGTTCTCCTTGAGTGCAGTTGTCGCACGCCTCGCCCGGAGCGCACGCGCATATTGCGCCGGCGACACTCCGACGTCGCGAGTGAACAGCCGCTGGAAATGATGCGGCGCATAGCCGACCGCGGCCGCCAGCCCGGCGAGGCCCGGCGTGTCTTCCGACTGCTCGATCAACCGCACCGCTCGGGCCACCGCCTCGCGGTCGCGTCCAACCTCGTCGGGCTTGCAGCGCAGGCACGCGCGGTACCCCGCCGCCCGAGCGGCGTCAGAGTCGACGAAGAACTCGACATTCTCGCGCCGGGGCCGCCGCGCCGGGCAGCTCGGCTTGCAATAGATGCCGGTCGTCCGGACCGCTCCGATGACGCGCCCGTCCCACGACCGGTCGCGACGCTCGAACGCCGCCCAGGCGTCACTCTCGTCGATGGTTTTCATCAGCATTGGACCGCAATACGCCTGTCCGGCGCATCGCGCATCCCGCGGCTTGCGGTCAAACGCCGACCCCCTCCTTGCATCGTTTCTGCCCCCCTGCTAGGGGCGCGCCAACCCATCGGGGCGTGCGGTTTTCGGCCGGGAAGCGCCCCGTTTTCGTGATGGGGCACATTTCAAAGTCTGGAGCTTTGGGCGCGTGGAGACATCCGGCGGCATTCAAGCCAGCTTAGCAGGGCGCTACGCTTCCGCTTTGTTCGGCCTGGCGCGCGACGAACGGCAGATCGACGCGGTCGGCCGGAGCCTTGACGCGCTCGCCTCCGCGCTGGCCGATTCGAGCGAGTTCGCGGCGCTGGTGGCGAGCCCGCTGGTCGGCCGCGCCGATGCCGCCAGGGCATTCGCCGCGCTCGGGCCCGAGTTCGGGCTCGACCCGATCACCACCAACTTCCTCGGGGTCCTCGCCCGCAACGGCCGCAAGCGCGAGCTCCGTCCGATCATCCGCGCGTTCAAGCGCATCGCCGCCGACCACCGCGGCGAGATCAGCGCCGAAGTCGTCAGCGCCTACCCGCTCAAGGACGACCAGCTCGACGCCCTGAAAGCTCAGCTCAAGAAGCGCGCCGGGCGCGACGTCACGATCGACGCTTTGGTCGACCCCGATATCCTCGGCGGGATCGTCATCAAGCTCGGAAGCGAAATGATCGACGCTTCCATCCGCACCAAACTCAACCGGCTCGCGTCGGCGATGAAAGGCTAGTTCATGGACATCCGCGCCGCTGAAATCTCCCGCGTCATCCGCGACCAGATCGCGAATTTCGCCTCTGACTCGGAGGCTTCGGAAGTCGGCAACGCGCTCTCCGTCGGCGACGGCATCGCCCGCATCCACGGCCTCGACAATGTCCAGGCTGGCGAAATGGTCGAGTTCGAGAACGGCACCAAGGGCATGGCCCTCAACCTCGAGGCCGACAATGTCGGGGTCGTGATCTTCGGCTCCGACGCCGAGATCAAGGAAGGCTCGACCGTCAAGCGCACCGGCACCATCGTCGACGTGCCGATCGGCAAAGGCCTGCTCGGGCGGGTCGTCGACGCGCTCGGCAATCCGATCGACGGCAAGGGCCCGATCGAGTTCACCGAACGCCGCCGGGTCGAGGTCAAGGCGCCCGGAATCATCCCGCGCAAATCCGTCCATGAGCCTGTCCAGACGGGCCTCAAGGCGCTCGACGCGCTGGTCCCGATCGGCCGCGGCCAGCGCGAGCTGATCATCGGCGACCGCCAGACCGGCAAGACCGCGGTAGCGCTCGACACCTTTATCAACCAGAAGGACATCAACGCGTCGGGCAAGGAAGCCGAGAAGCTCTACTGCATCTACGTCGCCATCGGCCAGAAGCGCTCGACCGTCGCCCAGATCGTCCGGGCGCTCGAGGAAAACGGAGCGATGGAATACACCATCGTCGTCGCCGCGACCGCTTCCGAGCCCGCCCCGCTGCAGTTCCTCGCGCCCTACACCGGCTGCACGATGGGCGAATATTTCCGCGACAACGGGATGCACGCGTTGATCGTCTATGACGATTTGTCCAAGCAGGCGGTCGCCTACCGCCAGATGTCGCTTTTGCTGCGCCGACCGCCGGGCCGCGAAGCCTATCCGGGCGACGTCTTCTACCTCCACAGCCGGCTGCTCGAGCGCGCCGCCAAGATGAACGAGGACAACGGCGGCGGCTCGCTGACCGCTTTGCCGATCATCGAGACCCAGGCCGGCGACGTCTCGGCCTACATCCCGACCAACGTCATCTCGATCACCGACGGCCAGATCTTCCTCGAGACCGATTTGTTCTTCCAGGGCATCCGCCCGGCGATCAACGTCGGCCTGTCGGTCAGCCGGGTCGGCTCCGCGGCGCAGACCAAGGCGATGAAGAAGGTCTCCGGCTCGATCAAGCTCGAGCTCGCGCAGTACCGCGAAATGGCGGCGTTCGCCCAGTTCGGCTCCGACCTCGACGCCTCGACCCAGCGGCTGCTCGCCCGCGGCGCCCGGCTCACCGAGCTTTTGAAGCAAGGGCAATACAGCCCGATGCCGGGCGAGGAGCAGGTCGCGTCGATCTTCGCCGGCACCCAGGGGTTCCTCGACAAGGTCGAAACCAAGGAGGTCACCCGCTACGAGGCGGCGATGCTGAGCTATTTGCGCGCCGAGCATAAGGACCTCCCCAAGACCATCCGCGACAGCAAGGCGCTCGACGACGACACCGCCAAGGCGCTCAAGGAGGCGCTCGGCGCCTTCGGCAAGCAGTTCGCGTAAGGGTCGATGGCGAGCCTCAAGGCCCTCAAGGTC
>JBPCQE010000077.1:0-12279 GCA_050998435.1 Sphingomicrobium sp.
TGCTGACCGACGTCCACGACATCCCCCAGATCAGGCCGGTCGCCGAGGTCGTCGACGTGCTCCAGACGCCGGCGTTCCTCGCCCGCCAGACCGATTTCATCACTGCCGTCGCCAGCGCCGGCAAGCCGGTCAACATCAAGAAGGCGCAGTTCATGGCGCCCGCGGACATGAAGAACGTCGTCGACAAGGCGCGCGCCGCCGCCAGTGCCGCGGGCGGCGAGGGCGACAATGTCATGGTCTGCGAGCGCGGCGCCTCGTTCGGCTACAACAATCTCGTCTCGGACATGCGCAGCCTGGCGATCATGCGCGACACCGGCTGCCCGGTGGTGTTCGACGCGACCCATTCGGTGCAGCTTCCGGGCGGGCAGGGGACCAGCTCGGGCGGCCAGCGCGAGCATGTCCCGGTGCTGGCCCGGGCGGCGGTCGCGGCGGGGATCGCCGGCCTGTTCATGGAAACCCACCCCGACCCCGCGAACGCGAAGTCGGACGGGCCCAACGCCTGGCCGCTCGACCGCATGGAAAGCCTGCTGACGACGCTCGTCGACCTCGACCGCACGGTCAAGGAGGCGGGGTTCGAGGAGATGAACCTGTGAGGTGCACGGTCTTCATCCAGGCCAACGACCGGCAGATGCTCGGAGCGCGCATCTCCGCCCACAGCTACCGCCGCAACGCCCGCGATCCGGGGAGCTTCGACGTCAAGATTCTCGACATCCGCGACCATCCGCGCCTGCTCGAGCACGGCCGGACGATCCTTCGCGGCGGGCATGTCCGCGACTGGGACCCGGACGATTTGCAGAGCTTCACCCCGCTGCGCTTCTACCCGCCACAGGCAATGGGCTTCGAGGGGCTGGCGGTGGTCACCGACCCCGACATCTTCGGGGTGGGCGACGTCGGCGAATTGTTCGAACGCGACCTTGCCGGCAAGGCGATATGGGCGGTCGCCCGTCCCGGGCACAACCAGCGCGAGGACTATATCGCGACATCGGTGATGCTGCTCGACTGCGCCCAGCTCAAGCATTGGCAGTTCGACAAGGAGCTCGACGAGCTGTTCGCGCACCGCTTCGACTACATCGACTGGATCGAGCTGAAGCGCGAGGACCCGGCGACCATCGGCCGGCTCGAGCCCGAGTGGAACGACTTCGACCGACTGAGCCCGCAAACCAAGCTGCTGCACACGACCAAGCGGCGCACCCAGCCGTGGAAAACCGGGCTGCCGGTCGACTACGCGCTGCGCGAGGGCGGCTGGTTTGACGCGGTGCGCCGACTGCGCCGCCGACGCTATGAGCAGCACCCGGACCGCCGCCAGGAGGCGCTGGTCTATTCGCTGCTCGCCGACATGCTCGATACCGGCGAGATCACCAGGCCGGAACTGGTCGAGGAGATGGCGGCCAATCACATCCGCCACGATTCGCTCGAGCTGGTCGAGCGCTACCGCGGCTGGCGATTACTCGACGCGGTCGCCTAGCAGCCGCCGAACCGCCGCGACGGCGATCTCCACCGGGTCCTCGACGGCGCCGCCGCTCGGCTTGTCGACGGTGCCGGCGAGTCCGCGCTGCTCGAGCGCTGCCCAGAAACGGCGAAGGTCGCGGAAATCGGACGAATAATCCTGTTCGAGGCCGAGCTCCTCCCGGCCTTCCTCGTCGAGCTCGACCGGCACCAGCCCGACTGGCTTGCCGGTCATCACCGCCTCTGAAATCATCGACACGCTGTCGGCGGTGACGAAATGCTCGTCGGCGTCGGCGAGCAGCACCGGGAAGCGCACCGGCGGGTCGAGCGCGACATTGGCGCGGCCCGCCACCGACCGCCTGACCGACGCCAGCGTTTCCGGAGCCGTCCGCTGGCTTCCGACGACGATCAACGTTCCACCGGCTGCCGCTGCTCGCTCCGCGAGCTGAGCCGCGCAATCGGCGATGACGTCGTTCGCCAGCGCCCAGTAGCGGGTGACTCCGCCGAGCGACAGCAACAGGTGCGGGCGGGGCAGGCGATCGAGCCAATGGGCCTCGTCGGCTTGCGCCGCGACCGCCCGGTGGCGGCCCATCGACAGCGGCAGGACGACGACATTGTCGCCCTCGGGCACCGGATATTGCGGAGTCGTCAGCACCAGGTCGAACAGCCTGGGGTCGGCGCGCGGATTGCCGAGCCGGACGATCTTCGTCTTGCCGCGCGTCTTGCGGCGGATCCACCGCGCGACCGCGACACTTCGCCTACCAATGCCGATCACCACGTCCGGCCACGGCGGCCCCAGTGTTCGGCGGCTGCGGCGATCGAGCAGGAAGGGAAAGGTCGGGAACAGCCGCAGCCAGCGAATCCAGCGCCGGCGGTAACTCAGCGTGCGGGTCTCGAACGGCAGCCCGAGCGCTTCAGCGAGCGCGAGCAACTGGTTATTGTCGCCGACGCGCGAACCGAGCAGCACCCAGATTCGTGGTTGATCCCGGTTGGGCTGCGCCTTCACCGCGACCGGACTCGCCGATATTCCCCGAGCAGCTGCACCGCCTGCATGGCGACCATCGCCGCGACTCCGACGACGAAGGCGATCGCGGCGCCGATCACCCCGAACCGCCACGCCAATGGAGCGACGATCGCGAAATAGAGGATGGTGCCGATCAGCCGCGCTTTCAGCGGCGCATCGGGCCTGTCGAGCGCATAGAGCATCGGCACCAGCGGGAAGCTGATCATGGCGATGAAGGGCGCGATGATCATCACCAGCAGCACCGGGTAGGCGGGCAGGAACTCGGCCCCGAACAATGTGTCGACCACCCACCGGCCGGCGAGCAGCAGAACCAGCCCGGCCAGCAGCCCGGCCGCGGTCGCGAGCACGGTCCCGCGCCACATCAGCTTCCACGGCTTATTGGTCGCCAGGTCCATCCGCACGACTTCGGGGTAATAGACCTTGCCGAGCAGGTCGGCGGGCTTCTGGGCGCTGTCGGCGAGGCTCGCCGCGACCCGGTAGATCGCCGCTCCCGCCGGGCCGACCAGGCCGCCGATGATCAGCCGGGCGATCGGGCCCCACGCCGCGGTCAGGCTGGAAGTCAAATTGACGTGGATCGCGAACCGCCACGCGCCGGGCAGCCCTTGGGGTTTGAGCGTCGGGCGGATGCCCTTGATCAGGTCGCGCCGCTTGAGCTCGCGCCAGCCGAGGAACCACAAGAAGACGTCGCCGGCGAGCTCGGTGACGTACCAGATGGCGACGAACGCCTCGAACGGCGCCTCCTGCCACCAGGCAATTCCGGCGAGGATCGCCCGGGCGATCGGCGTGGCCGTGCCTTGCCAGCTCAACAGGTCGAACCGGTCGAGCGATCGCAGCACCCCGACTGGCACCGCGGCGCTCATCGTCGGCAGCAGCGTGCAATAGAGCATCGCGGCAACCAGATATCGGTCCTCGATTCCGAACCAGCCGCCGACCAGCGGCAGCAGCAGGATGGCGAGGATCATGCCGCCGAAGCCGCTGACCACATCGAGCGCCAGGCCGAAGCCGGTCGACGCCTTGAACTCGGTCGTCTCGCCGGCCTCGAGCGCCTGGCCGCCGTAGCGGACGATCAGCTGCCACGACTGGAACTTGCTGAGCCCGCTCGCCGCCTTGGCGTAGCTGGTGATGAGGATCAGCATGCCGAACATCACCAGGCCGAGCGAGCGCCCGGCAAAAGCCAGGGTCGCCAGCGCCGCGACCGCCGCAACGGCCTTGGAAACAGCAAGATAGCCGCTGTTCTTCAGCAGCGACTTGAAGTGCCGATCCTTGAACCAATGCCTCATCGGCGCGCCGCTTCCTCCCCGGGTGCGCGCCGCATCTAGGCGAAAGGTCCCGCTCTGTCGCCCTGCCAGGTCAGGCCGGCTCGGGCATCCGCTGCTGGACGATCCGGTCGGCCAGGGTCCCGTTCAATTCCGCGAGGTGATCGAACTTTGCCTCGTAGGTTGCCAGGCCGTGACTTTGCGAGCGCAGTTCGGCCTCCAGCCCGCCGAGCTCCGCTTCGGGGATCAGCGCATCGACTCGGTCCCACCCGGTCCAGCCGTCGCGTGGCGCCATGCCGAGCATCTGGCCGCGGCGGCCGGCGACCGCCGAGGTGATCCGGCTGGTGGCGCTGGACGGGCAGACCACGGTCAGCCGCTGCACCGGCTCGAGGAGGTGCGGACTGGCCGCGGCGAGCGCCTCGTTCATCGCGATCCGCCCGGCCATCCGGAAGGCAAGCTCGGAGCTGTCGACGCTGTGATAGCTGCCGTCGACCAAAGTCACCGCGACGTCGACGACGGGAAATCCGAGCGGGCCCTTGTGCATCGCTTCCCTGGCGCCGTGCTCGACCGCCGGGATCCACTGCCGCGGCACCGCTCCACCGGTGATCTTGTCGTGGAACTGGAAACCTTCGCCGCGCGGCAGCGGCTTGACCTCGATGATCACGTCGCCGAACTGACCGTGGCCGCCCGACTGCTTCTTGTGGCGGCCCTTCTGGGTGACCGAGCGGCGGATCGATTCGCGATAGCCGATGGTCGGCGGGTGCGATTTCACCTCGACCCCGTAGCGCCGCTTCAGCCGCGCCAGCACCGTGTTGAGGTGCTCGTCGTTGACGCCCTTGAGGCGCATTTCGTGACTGGCCTCGTCCTGCTCGAGGATCAACGCACCATCTTCCTCGAGCAGCCGCTGGAGCGCTCCCGACAGGCGGACATCGTCCTTGCGGTCGGCGGGCTCGATCGCCAGCGCGAAATTGCGGGCCGGGAGTTCGCTCTCGATCGGCTGCGGCAACTTGCCGGCACCGAGCCACTCGCCCGCCTTGACGACGTCGATCTTGGCGACCGCGACGACATCGCCGTCGCGGGCCTCGGCGATCTTCTGGGTCTTGTCGCCCTGCATCCGGAACAAGGCGCCCAGCCTGGCCATCGCGCCGCTGGCCGGCTTGAGATCGGACCCTTCGGCGATCGCGCCGCCGAGCGCCCTCGCCAGCGCCAGCCGGCCGACCGAGCCGCCGTGGTGGATCTTGAAGACATGCAGGGCAGGGGCTTCCACCGACAGCCGCCGGGCGGTCGATTCCGGCCACGGCGCCTCATGACGCAGCGCCTTTAAAAGCCGGCGGACACCCCAGGCGCTGCTGGCCGAGCCGAACAGCACCGGCACCCCGAGGCTTTCGCCGGTCTCGCGCGCCAAATCCTGGAGAATCCGGTCCTGGCTCGGCGTTTCGTCCATCAGCAATTGTTCGAGCAATTCGTCGTCATGGTCGGCCAATTGCTCGAGCATGTGGGTGCGGGCTTCGGCCTCGCGCTGCTGGAGGTCCGCCGGCATCTCGATCTGCTCGCTGTCCTTGCCGGGCCGGTAGTGGAACGCCCGTTCGAGCGCGAGGTCGACGAAGCCGGTGACCTTGTCGCCTTCGCGGATCGGGATCTGGCGGCCGATCAGCGGCGATACGCTCATCGGCTGAAGCGCCGACAGGAGATCGCGGATTCGGCCATGCGCCTGGTCGATCCGGTTGACGAAGATCAGATGGGGGATGCCGAGCTCATCGAGCGTCCGAAGGGCAGGGGCGGCGAGCGGCGCCCGCGCCGGGTCCGGGTCGACGACCAGGATCGCCATGTCGGCGAGCGCCAGCGCTCGCGCTCCGTCGGCGGCGAATCCGACCGAGCCGGGGCAATCGATCAGCGCGAACGAATCGCCGAGATAGTCGAAATGGTAGAGATTAAGCTCGGTCGAGCCGCCGCGGGCGCGCGCTTCCGGGCTGCTGTCGCCGATGCTGGAGCCGTTGGCGGTCGACCCGAGACGGTCGGATGCACCGGCTGCGAACAGCATCGCTTCGGCCAGGCTGGTCTTTCCCGCGCCGGCCGGTCCGACCAGCGCGATCACTCGAGTGCCTTTATTCTCTCCAGGCATGCGACTCTCCTCTCGTCCCGTTTGCCGGGCGCGCGAGTCGCCTGAAGGCGCATCTTGCGCGCTCTTCGAAACGACCACCGTTGGTCGGAACGCGCGACATTGCAAGAGCGGAAATGATGTTGGGCGCGGCCAGCGCCTGGCTGGACAGGCCGATCCGTCGTCGGCCTGGGAACAGCGCCCGCTCCGGAACGCTGACGCGGCTATGGGATCACGCAAGGCACCGCCAAAGAACGACCCCCACGGCCGCACCGCGACGTCGCCGTGGCAAATGCCGCCCGCGGCGTGGAAGCGGATCGCCGTTCGCACCTGGAATCAGAGCTGGCTCGACAATGCCGGCCTGGTTGCCGCCGGAGTCGCCTTCTACGGCTTCCTGGCGATCATCCCGCTGCTTGGGATCATCGTGCTCGCTTACGGTTTCTTCGCCGAGCCGGCGACGGTGATCCGCAACATGCAGGCGATGACCGCGGTGCTGCCGACCGACATCGCACTGCTGATCGGCGATCAACTGATGACCGCGGTCGAGGCGTCGGAAGGCACCAAGGGCCTCGCCATCCTCGCTGCGCTCGGGGTCGCGCTGTACGGCGGCACCAACGCCGCCTCGGCGATGATCATGGCGCTCAACATCGCCTACCAGGAAAAGGAGAAACGCAGTCTGCTGCAATTCTATTTGCTCGCTTTGGCCATGACCCTGGGGGCCCTTATCCTGGTGGTCGTCGCGCTCGGCGCCACCACCCTTATATCCTCGCTCGAACGGCTCGCGCCGCAAGCGTCCGGGACTGCGGTTACGCTCGGTAAGGTCGCGTCTTATTTGGTGCTCGCGCTTGGGGCAGCGGCGATCGCAGCGACGCTGTACCGCTATGGACCGTCGCGGGAGGAGGCGCGCTGGTCGTGGATCACTCCGGGGTCCTTGTTCACCGCGCTCGGCTGGCTGCTTCTGACTCTGGCGTTCGGCTTCTACATCACCCGGGTCACCGACTATGGCGCGACCTATGGATCGCTGGGCGCGATGGTGGCGCTGCTGACCTGGCTCTATTTGTCCGCCTATGTTTTCGTGTTCGGGGCCGAGCTTAACAGCGAGGTCGAGCACCAGACGCTGATCGACAGCACCACGGGTCCGCCCGAGCCGCTCGGACGCCGCGGCGCCTGGGCGGCCGACCATGTCGCCGATGCGGACGACGACGGCGCTTCCAAAAAAGAAGCGAAAGCGGGTCCGACGATGGCCGAAGCGAGCCCCGGGCCGCCGGGGACGGAGGCGGCAAAGGGCGAGTGAGCGCCCCTAAGTCGCCGGCAACAGCTTATTTTTCGGCGAAGCCGAACAGACGACGCAGCGCCGCGCGATAGGCATTGGCCGCATCGGCGGAGTGGGTGCCGCCCTGGATGTCGATGCGAGTCAACTTCCATGGCGGCTGTCGCGCGTCCCAGTAACGGAACCACTCCGCGGCCGCGATGCGCCTGTCCGGATATTCCTTCGTTCCAAGCGCGATGATCAGGTGAAGGTCATCTCGCGATGCAGTCGGCGGTGCTCCGTAGAAGATTTCACGGCCGGGGACCCACGATGGATTGCTCGCGATCCGCGCCCAGAAGAGATCTGGCCGGGTGAAAGCCGAATAGAGGATCATCGCTCCCGCTCGCGACTGGCCGAACAGGATGCGTCTCGACGGGTCGGCGCGATAACGGCTTTCGACGCTCGGCAGCAGCTCCGATTCTAGGAACCGGTGGAATGCCGCCGTCCCGCTTTCCTCGGGTCCCGGCGGCATGAAATCGATGTGCCGGCGATTGATGGGTTTCGCGAACGAGCCGTAGGCGATGCCGACCACGATCGCCTCAGGAATCTTGTCGTCAATGGTCAGGAAGATGTGGTTGGCGCCGACGACGGGGAACAGCGAATCGCCGTCGAGCAGATAGACGATCGGGTAGCGCCGGGAGCGCTCCGCTTCGTAGCCCTCGGGCAACCGTACGTAGATATGATAGTCGTGCCCGTTCGAGCGCGAACGCAGCGGGAAATAGTCGCCAGCCAAAGCGGGCAGATGATCCAGCGGGACAGCCGGCGCGTTCGACGCCGCGGACGCCGCGGATGCGATCGCCAGCGCGGCACCAAGGAGGATTGATCGCGCCCCCCGCATCGTCACGCGGCCGGCAGCAACCTTCGGTCGCCGGCGAGCCGCAGCAGCGCCGCCTGCAGCTTCTCGAACGCCCGCACTTCGATCTGCCGGATTCGCTCTCGGCTGACGTCGTAGACCTGGCTCAATTCCTCGAGCGTCTTGGGCTCGTCGGTCAGCCGCCGCTCCATCAGGATGTGCTTCTCGCGGTCGTTCAAGGATTCCAGGGCATCCATCAGCAGGTCGTGGCGGACTCGGCTTTCCTCGTCCTCGGCGATGCGCTCGTCCTGCAGGGGCCCGGTGTCGACGAGGAAGTCCTGCCATTGGCTTTCGCCGTCGGTGTCCCGCAACGGCGCGTTCAGCGAAGTGTCGCCGCCCATCGCCATTCGGCGGTTCATCGACACCACCTCCGCCTCGGTGACTCCGAGGTCGGTGGCGATCTTGGTGACGTCAGCCGGCTTGAGGTCGCCCTCTTCGAAGGCATCGATCTGGTTCTTCATCCGCCGCAGGTTGAAGAACAATTTCTTCTGGGCGGCGGTGGTGCCCATCTTGACCAGGCTCCACGAGCGCAGGATGAATTCCTGGATCGAGGCGCGGATCCACCACATCGCGTAGGTCGCGAGCCTGAAGCCGCGGTCGGGCTCGAACTTCTTGACGCCCTGCATCAGGCCGATGTTGCCCTCCGAGATCAGCTCGCTCACCGGCAGGCCGTAGCCGCGGTAGCCCATGGCGATCTTGGCGACGAACCGCAGGTGCGAGTTGACGAGCTTGGCCGCCGCCTCGGTGTCGCCATGCTCGCGCCAGCGCTTGGCGAGCATGAACTCCTCCTCGGGGGCGAGGATCGGGAATTTCTTGATTTCGCTCAGATAGCGGTTGAGTCCGGCCTCCCCGCCGGACGCGGGGATCGAGACGATGCCCTTCTGCTGTGCCATGGTCGTCGTCTTCTCCCTGGGCCGAGCGCCTGCAAGGCGCCCTAGCGCTTCGTTTCCTATACACCAAGAGCAGTGAACAGTTCCTGCATGTCGGCTGGCATGCCGCTCTCGAACGACAGTCGGCGCCTGGTCACCGGATGGACGAACCCAAGCCCCGCCGCATGCAGGGCCTGCCGATTAAAGCCTAATTCGTTCAAAAGCTTGCGATGCGTCTTGCCGACGCCGCCGTAAATTGAATCGCCGACCAGTGGATGGCCCGTCGCCGCCATGTGCACCCGCACCTGGTGGGTCCGCCCGGTCTCGAGCCGGCACTCGACCAAAGCCGCGTCGCGCAGCATTTCGAGCTGTTTCCAGTGGGTGACCGCCCGCTTGCCTCGGCCGTCTTTCACCACGGCGATCTTCTTGCGGTTGGCCGACGAGCGGGCGAGCGGCGCGTCGATCGTCCCGCCGGCGGTTCGCGGCACGCCCGAGACGATCGCCAGATAGCGCCGCTCGA
This sequence comes from Sphingomicrobium sp., assembly GCA_050998435.1. Taxonomy (GTDB): domain Bacteria; phylum Pseudomonadota; class Alphaproteobacteria; order Sphingomonadales; family Sphingomonadaceae; genus Sphingomicrobium. The sequence continues at coordinate 9,376 of JBPCQE010000077.1, forward strand.
TGCTGTGTTTGGCGAACTGCCTGGCCAGGCCCTCGTGGGCGACGTCGGTCTTGGCGACCACCAGCAGTCCCGACGTGTCCTTGTCGATTCGGTGGACGATGCCGGGCCGGGCGACTCCGCCGATGCCCGACAGGCTGGCGCCGCAATGGTGGAGCAAGGCGTTGACCAGCGTCCGGTCGCGGTTGCCGGCGGCGGGATGGACGACCAGCCCCGCCGCCTTGTCGATGACCAGCAAATGCTCGTCCTCGAAGACGATTGTGAGCGGAATGTCCTGTGGCTCGTTGTGCGCCGGCTCGGGTTCCGGAACCGCCAGTTTGAACGCCTCATCGCCCTTCACCTTGGCGGCGGGATCGCGAAGCGGTGGAGTGAGGGCGCCGCTCCGGATCAGCGCCTTTAGCCGCTCGCGCGACAGCGTCGGCACGGCATCGGCGAGCGCCCGGTCGAGGCGCCAGCCGGCATGGTCCGGCCTCAGCCTCACGTCGATGATCTGCTGCCCCCCGGCCATTGCCGGAAGCATATGGGCGCGGCTCGCGGCGGTTCAAGCCAGCGTCGGCTTGCGCTGCACCGGCCGTTGCCGCATCACCGCCCGGCGATGAACGCCGTCGACCTCGCCAGCCTGCTCTGTTCGCGCCTGTGCCACGATTTGATGTCGCCGGTCGGGGCGCTCAACAACGGCATCGAGCTGATGGCCGACGAGCCGGACCCGGAGATGCGCGAAAATTGCCTCGAACTGCTCGGGGACAGCGCCCGGGCATCGGCCAACAAGCTGAAATTCTTCCGTTTGGCGTTCGGCGCGGCGGGCGGCTTTGGCGACAGCATCGACACCCACGAGGCGCAGGCGGCGCTCGAAGGCCTGTTCGGTCCCGAGCGGCGAATCGATCTCGGCTGGATGGTCCCGGGCGACAATCTGCCCAAGGGCGCGGTCAAGCTGCTGCTCAACCTGGCGATGCTCGCCGGCGACTCATTGGTCCGCGGCGGGCGGCTCGACGTCGGCGCCGAATCTTCGGACGAAATGCTCGAGCTGGTGATCCGCGCCGAAGGACCTCGGATCCTGCTCGACCCGACGCTTCGACAGACCCTGCTCGACGGGCAGGCCGATGGCGCGGTCGAGCCGCGCGCCGCCGGCGCCTGGCTCGCGCACGCCCTCGCGGTCGAGGCTGGCGGCTCGATCCGGCTGTCCGACCCGGCCGAACCGGTGCTGATGATCGGTGCGACCGTTCCGCTCCAATAATCGCTGCCCGGCGCCTTCGCGATAGGGATAACGCAGCGTTAACACCTGACCGGCATAAGCGTCCTTCAACAGCGGTTGGGGGCCCTGGGCGTCGATGGACGATCTGATTGCCGATTTCACAGCGGAATGCCGGGAGATGCTCGAGTCGCTGGGGGGCGAGATCGTCGCCTGGGAAGCCGCGCCCGGCGACCGCGCGCGGCTCGATTCCATCTTCCGCTTCGTCCACACCGTCAAAGGCAATTGCGGCTTCTTCGATTTCCCGCGCCTGGAAGCGTTGAGCCACGCCGCCGAGGACGCGCTCGCCGACGTTCGCGCCGGCCGCCGCCACGCCGACGGGGCGCTGGTCAGCGCGGTGCTCGCGATCATCGACCGGATCGGCGAGATGGTCGCCGCGATCGAAGCCGGCGAGGAAATTCCCGTCGGCGACGACAGCGCGCTGATCATGGCGCTGGAGCACGGCAGCGACGCCGCCACCGGCCCGGTCGCGGCGACGGTCGCCGAGGCCCAGGGCAAGATCGCCGCGCCGCGCACCATCCGGCTGTCGGTCGAGCTGCTCGACCGGGTGATGAGCGGCGTTTCCGACATGGTGCTGGCGCGCAATGAACTCGCCCGCCGGCTTCGCGAATCCCCGACCGAGGTGCCGATCGACGGCGCCTTCGAGCGTCTGTCGTCGATCATCGCCGAAATGCGCGACGCGATCACCCGCACGCGGATGCAGCGGATCGAGAATTTGTTCGTCGCTTTGCCGCGAATGGTCCGCGATTTGTCGGCTGAGCTGGGCAAGCAGGTGCTGGTCGACATCGAGGGCGGCGATGTCGAGCTCGATCGCGAGATGATCGAGATGATCCGCGATCCGCTGACCCACATCATCCGCAACGCGGTCGACCACGGCATCGAGACCCCAGCCGAGCGATTGAAGGCCGGCAAGCGCGAGATCGGCATATTGTGCGTTTCGGCGCGCCAGTCGGGCAACCAGATCCTGATCGACATCCAGGACGACGGGCGCGGCATCGACGGCAAGAAGCTGGTCGAAAAAGCGATCGCGGCCGGAAACATGACCAAGGCCGCCGCCGCCGAGCTCAGCCCGCGCGAGCAGTTGGCGCTGATCTTCGAGGCCGGGCTGTCGACCGCGCGGGAAGTCACCGCGATTTCGGGCCGCGGAGTCGGGATGGACGTCGTCCGCTCGAACGTCGGGCGCATCGGCGGACTAGTCGAGGTCGACAGTCGGCCCGGCGCCGGCACGCGCATGACGCTGCGTGTCCCGCTGACACTGACCATCATCCCGGCTTTGACGGTGTCGATCGGGACCCAGCATTTCGCCATTCCACGCTCGGCGATCGACGAGATCGTCCGAGCCAACGGCGAGTCGGTGAAGCTCGAGCGGGTCGGCGGCTCCGGAATCGCGACCATCCGCGGCCGCCGGGTGCCGCAAATCGTGCTCGCCGACATCCTCGGCCTCGACAGCCCGATGAAGGACGACGAGCGGACGCTGGTCGTCCTTCGCCCGGCCGGCGGCGACGTTTATGCTCTCGCGGTCGACCGAATCCACGATCACTAAGAGCTGGTCGTCAAACCGGCGGCTCCGGCGGTCATGGCGACCGGCCTCTATGCCGGCACGACCCTGGCCGACGACGGCAGCCCGATCCTGTTGTTCTACCCCGCCGGGCTTGCCG
>JBPCQE010000090.1:0-3670 GCA_050998435.1 Sphingomicrobium sp.
AGGATCTGGATTCCGGGCTCGGCGAGCTCGGCCCGCATGATCCCCGAGATCCCACCGCCAATGATCCCGGCGACGATCGCGAAGATCAAATAGAGGGTGCCGATATCCTTGTGATTGGTCGACATGAACCAGCGGGTGAAGAAGCCCGGCTTGTGGTCCGCGTCGTGGTGCGCGTCGGGCGCCTCATGGGCCTTCAGCGGAAGGGCGTCGGCGGGGATGGTGCTCATGATTACTCGTTTCCGCTCTTAATTCTGGGCCGTCGCGGCCTGGTTGGTCGCCGGCTGCTGGACCGCCGCCGGGTCAGCCGCCGCGGGATTGGGAGACTGGGGCCGGGCGGCCGCGGGAACCGCTGGATCGCTGACCGGCGACGCGCCGGTGCTGTCGGGAGTCGCAGCCGGGCGGGCGCCGGGCATCGATCCGCCCTTCGAGGCGACCCAGGCGGCGAAGCGCGCCGGCGCAACGGCCTCGACCGCGATCGGCATGTAGGCGTGGCGGGCGCCGCACAGCTCGGTGCACTGGCCGAAATAGACTCCGGGGCGATCGACCTTGGCCCAGATCTCGTTCAATTGGCCCGGGTTGCCGTCGATCTTGTTCCAGAACGCCGGCACCCAGAAGGCGTGAATGACGTCGTTCGAGGTGATGATGAACTTCACCACCTTGCCGGCGGGGATCACCAGCCGCTCGTCGACGGCGAGCAGCGGCGGCCCGTCGGCGTCGGTTCGGAACCGCTGGCCGGCCGGGACCTCGCCCTTTTCCTTGAGCATGTTGGAGACGATCTCGACGTCGCCATTATCCGGATACTGGTAAGTCCAGTACCATTGGTTGCCGATCACCTTGACCGTAAGGTCGGCCTTGGGCGGCGAATATTGCGCGCGCAGCAAGCGAATCGACGGGATCGCGATGGCCACCAGGATGATCACCGGGACGATCGTCCACAGCACCTCGATCGTCGTGTTGTGCGAGGTCCGCTCTGGCACCGGATGGGCGCTGCGGCGATACCGGACCATGGTGTAGGCGAGCAGTCCCAGCACGAACAAACTGATCAATGCGCACAGGATCAGCAGCGGGCCATTGTGGAAGCCGGCGGCGTCGCGGCCGATGTCGGTCACCTGCTCCTGGATGCCCTTGCCGCCGACCGGGACTCCAAGCCCCGGAGTCGGCGGAGTCACCTGGACCGCGGGCATGGCGTGGGCGTTGGGATCGACCGCAGGTCCGCCCGGAGCCGGCTGGGCAGTCGCAGCTGCCGGGGGCCCGGTTGCAGGAGGACCCGCCTGCGGAGCTTGCGCCGCTGCAGGTGTGAGCCCGGCCGCGGCCAGGACAATCGCCCATCCAATCAGTTTCATTCACGACCCCGGTGACATGGGTTTGGGACTGGGACCGCCGCCGCGGGGGCCCCTTGATTTGGGCGGCCTTATAGGCGCGGCTTTTCCCTCTCTCAAGCGGGACTTCCGGCATTGGCGAGCCGGTGTTGAAGCCGCCTCGCGAGCAGCCTATTCACGCGGCCGCGAACGGCATTTTGAAGGATGGCATGACCGACGACGAGATCCTCGATGAGTTCCGGACCGCGCAAGCGCTGCTCGAGGGTCATTTCATCCTCTCGTCCGGCCTTCGGAGCCCGCGCTATTTGCAGTGCGCGCGCGTGCTGATGGACCCGGCGCGGGCCGAGCGGCTGGCCGTGGCCCTGGCCGCCAAGCTCCGGGCCGACGTCCGCGGCCAGGTCGACGCGGTGGTATCGCCGGCGATGGGCGGGGTCATCATCGGCCACGAGATGGGCCGCGCGCTCGGTCGGCCGGCGATGTTCGTCGAGCGGCCCCAGGGCCGGTTCGAGCTTCGGCGCGGATTCCGGCTCGAGCCGGGTGAGCGGGTGCTGCTGGTCGAAGACGTGGTCACCACCGGCCTGTCGTCGCGCGAGGCGATCGCCGCGATTGGGGAGGCCGGCGGCACGGTCGTCGGGGCCGCGGCGCTGGTCGACCGCTCGGGCGGCACGGCCGACCTCGGAGTGCCGCTGACCGCGCTGATCCGGATCGACGTTCCGACTTTTTCGGCCGACGAGCTTCCCCCCGAGCTCGCGTCGATTCCCGCGGTCAAGCCCGGGAGCCGCGCGGCAGCGTGAGTTCCCGCCTTCGCCTCGGCGTCAACATCGACCATGTCGCGACCATCCGGAACGCCCGCGGCGGCGACCATCCGGACCCGGTGCGCGCGGCGATCGTGGCGGCGGCGGCCGGCGCCGACGGCATTACTGCCCACCTGCGCGAGGACCGGCGGCACATCACCGACGACGACATCGACCGGCTGATGGCCGAGATCGACCTGCCGCTGAACCTCGAGATGGCGGCGACCGAGGAGATGCTGGCGATCGCTCTCGCCCACCGGCCCCACGCCGCCTGCATCGTCCCGGAAAAGCGCGAGGAGCGGACCACCGAGGGGGGCCTCGACGCCGCCGGCCAGCACAATCACCTCGCTTATTACGTCGACCGGCTGGGGGCCGCGAACATCCGCGTCAGCCTGTTCATCGAGCCTCGGGAGGAGCAGGTCGAGGCGGCGCTTCGGCTCGGAGCTCCGGTGGTCGAGTTCCACGCCGGCCGCTATGCTCATGTCGACGGCGAGGAGCGCTCCAAGGAGCTGCAGCGAATCACTGACTGCGCCGCGCTCGCGGTCAAGAACGGCATCGAGCCCCACGCCGGCCACGGCCTGACCTTCGACAATGTCGTGCCCGTAGCCGCCATCCCGCAGCTCGCCGAATTGAACATCGGCCACTTCCTGGTCGGCGAGGCGATCTTCACCGGCCTGGAATCAAGTGTTCGCCAAATGCGCGAGCTGATGGACGCCGCGCGATGATCGTCGGGATCGGCTCGGACTTGTGCAACATCGAGCGGATCGAGCGCTCGCTGGAGCGGTTTGGCGACAAGTTTCTCAACCGCGTGTTCACCGCCACCGAGCGCTCCAAAGCGCATTCGCGGCCGTTTACGCGGGCCGGGACCCTGGCCAAGCGCTTCGCCGCCAAGGAGGCGTTTTCCAAGGCAGTCGGCACCGGCTTCAAGCGCGGCGTGTTCATGAAGGACATCGGCGTCGTCAACGCGCCCTCGGGAGCGCCGACGCTCGAGCTGACCGGCGGCGCCCGCGCGACTCTTGACGCCCTTGCGCCGCCGGGCCACGCAATCGACATTCACTTGACCCTGACCGACGAATATCCCTGGGCGCAGGCCTTCGTCATCCTGACCGCACGCAAGATGGAGCCTTGATTGAGCGACCTCGCCGACGAGCAACCCGTGCCCGCCGAACGCAAGGAGTCGAAGGGCTCGGCCGTGTGGCGCGAGGTCAAGGGGCTGCTGTGGGTGCTGATCGCGGTGCTCGCCTTCCACAGCTTCGCAGCCAAGCCCTTCTACATCCCATCGGAATCGATGATGCCGGGGCTGTTGAAGGGCGACCGGCTGGTGGTCAGCAAGTATCCCTACGGCTGGTCGTGGGTCAGCCCCAGTTTTCACGTCTTCCCCCATTGGGAGGGACGGCTGGTCGGCAAGCTGCCGAGGCGCGGCGACATCGTCATCGTCACTCCGCCGGGCCAGAGCGACGACTACATCAAGCGGGTGATCGGGCTGCCCGGCGACACCGTCGAGGTGCGCGGCGGGCGGCTGGTCCTCAACGGCCGGCCGGTGCGGTCCGAGGTTCG
>JBPCQE010000101.1:0-3277 GCA_050998435.1 Sphingomicrobium sp.
GAGCCGGCGATTTCCGCGGCGGCAAGGGTCGGGACGGTGACAACCAGTTTCACCTTATGGCCGTTTGACGAGCCGAAATTGATCCCCGAGCGCTTCTTCGTATGGATGCTGAGAGTCCCGCCCTTGACCTCGACCACCATTCGCTCGATCGCCCGTTCGCCGCCGCTCGCGCGCACCGACGGAGCGCTGCCGGTGGCGACGGTCACGTCGTAGGGGCCAGCGACCTCGAGCCGGTCGAACGCCGCGACTTGGTAGTTGCGGGTTGTGGCGGGTCCCGCCGTTTCCTCGCGGTCCTTGGCGCAGCCGGCCGAAGCCGCCGCGGCCGCGGCCATTCCAAAGATGATCGCCTTGTGCATGTGGTCCTCCCTAATGCTGTGTTATTGCAGCAATACACCAAGCCGGACGGTGCCCGCAAGGGCAAAACGTTCGGCCGATGCCTTGGTTTGCGCGATGCTTGGGCTCTCGCCTACAGGGGGCGGATAGCGGCCGATTGGAATGGGGTGAGGGCGAGGAAGTGAGCACGCGCCAGGCCACTGTCGCTCAGACCATCGTCGCCACGGCGGCGGCGATCGCGCTGCTCTATTATCTGCGCAGCATCATCATCCCGCTGGTGATCGCTTTCGTCCTCACCGTTCTCGTCGACGCGCTGGTCCGCTCGCTCAACAAGCGCTGGCGAAACCTGCCCAGCTGGATCGGGGCCTCGCTGGCCGGCGTGACCATCATCCTCGGCATCGCGGGCGCCATCTACGTCGTCGGCAGCGGCGGGGCGCAGATCGTCGCTCAAGGGCCCGCGCTTCTCGGCCGGCTCGAAGGACTGGTGCAGCAGGCGGGACAAGCCGTGGGGCTCGGCGCACCCATCCAATTGCGCACCATAATCGGCGAGATCAGCATTCCCCATTTGGCCGGACAGATATTGGCCGGCGTCCAGGGGCTTGTCTCCGCATTGTTCATCGTGCTCGTCTATTTCGGCTTCATGCTGGCCGAACGACGCCACATCCCGACGAAGGTGCGCAACATCGCCGGCTCGTCGCACCATTCACAGGCCATATTGGCCGGCATTTCGCGAATCGCGGCGGACATCCAGACCTATCTCTGGGTCCAAACCCTGACCGGCGTGATGCTGGCCGCGGTGTCTGCGATCGTGATGCTCTCGGTCGGCCTCGACAACGCTTTGTTCTGGACCTTCGTGCTGTTTCTCCTGTCGTTCATTCCGGTCATCGGGGTGACCGTCGGCTCGATCGCGCCGGCGCTGTTCGCGTTGCTGCAGTTTTCAACCATCTGGCAGTCGGTCGTGGTGTTCGTTTCGATCCAGGTCGCGGCCTTCATCGTCGGCAATGTCATCTACCCCAGGATGCAGGCCGAGACCCAGAACATCGGCTCCCTCACGACCCTGCTCGCGCTCGCCTTCTGGACGTTCCTGTGGGGATTGCCGGGTTCGTTCCTGGCGGTGCCGATGACCCTGATGCTGATGATGGTATGCGTCAATTTCGACAGCACCCGCTGGGTGGCCGTGCTGTTGTCGAGCGACGGCTCGCCCAACTTCCCCAAGATGCTCCCGGCGGCACGCGCAAAGCCTGTCGAGGGCTCGGTCTGAGCCAAAAGAAAGGGCGCGCCCCCGGCTGGGGAGCGCGCCCTTTGTTTTTCAGTCCGAAAGCCGCAGCTAGGCCGCAAGCTCCTTGGACTTGTTGTGGATCGCGGCCGCCTCGTTCAAAATCTCGAGAATTTTGGCGAGCGCCGCTTTCTCGTCGGTCTGCTCCATCGCCGCCAGCTCGCGGGCCAGGCGCGAGGAAGCCGCCTCGAAGATCTGCCGCTCGGAATAGCTCTGCTCGGGCTGGTCGTCGGCGCGGAACAGGTCGCGGGTCACCTCGGCGATCGACGTCAGGTCGCCCGAGTTGATCTTCGCTTCATATTCCTGGGCCCGGCGCGACCACATGGTGCGCTTGACCTTGGGCTTGCCCTTCAGGGTCTCGAGCGCGTCCTTCATCGTCTTGTCGGACGACAGCTTGCGCATCCCGACCGCGTCGGCCTTGTTGACCGGCACGCGCAGGGTCATGCGCTCTTTCTCGAAGCGCAGCACATAGAGATCGAGACGGATACCGGCGATTTCGGTGCTTTGGAGCTCGACCACCCGGCCGACACCATGCTTGGGGTAAACGACATAATCGCCAACGTCGAAGCTGAGCGCTTTGGAAGCCATTATTTTCCTTTCCATCCAGGGCGCCAAGAGCCGACACGTTCCGCATCGTCCCCCAAAACGACCAACGGTCGCGGCTCTTGCGCCTTTTTAAGTTCCTGCAAGTCCGGCCGCCGCGGACTGGCAGCGACCTTCGCGGCCGATTTTATATCACAGTTCTGTCTAAATCGCCAGCCCAAGCTGGATTGGAGGCTCGATTTCCGGGTCGACCAGATTGTGGAGCCCAAGGCCGATCAGCCGGATTCCCTTGGGTAGCGGATGGAGCCCAGCGAGCAATGCTTGGCCCGCGGCAATGAACGCCCGAAGGTCGGGAATCGGCGCTGAAAAGCTCTTCGACCGGGTGATCAGCTCGAAATCCGCGAACTTGACCTTCAGGGTCACGGTTCGGCCGGCGACCGCAGCCCGCTCGACCCGGGTCCAGGCGTAGCCGGCGATCCGATCGAGCTCGGCCGCCAAGGCATCGGGATCGCGCAGATCGTCGTCGAAGGTGCGCTCGGCGCTGACCGATTTGTACGGCCGGTTGGGTTTGACCTCGCGCTCGTCGATTCCTCGGCAGATCCGCCAGTACCAGTGGCCCGAGCTGCCGAAGTGCGCCTCGAGCTGCGGCCGGCTCCAGCTCTGGAGGTCGGCGCCGGTCAGGATTCCGAGTCGCTCCATCTTGCGCGCCGTCACCGGCCCGACTCCGTGGAAGCGCGCCACCGGCAGGGTCGAGACGAACTCCGGCCCGCGCTCGGGCGGGATGACGCACAATCCGTCGGGTTTCCTGTGGTCGGAAGCGAGCTTGGCGATGAACTTGCAATAGCTGACCCCGGCCGACGCGGTGAGCCCGGTTTCCCCCGCGATTCGGCGCCGGATATCCTCGGCGATCGACCGAGCGCTGCCGAACCCGAGCCTGTCCTCGGTGACGTCGAGATAGGCCTCGTCGAGGCTCAAGGGCTCGATCAGGTCGGTGTAGCCGGCGAAGATGTCGCGAATTTGGCTGGAGACCTCCCGATAGACGTCGAAGCGCGGCTTGACGAACACCAGCTCGGGGCAGCGGCGCCTGGCGCTGACCGACGGCATCGCCGAGCGAACCCCGAACCG
>JBPCQE010000117.1:0-15388 GCA_050998435.1 Sphingomicrobium sp.
GGCATCGTGTTCAAGATGCTCGCCAGCCTTATCCCTGAGTATGCGAGCCTGGCGAGCCCGCGCGGGCTGCTGCTCGGCATCCTGCTCGCCTTCCGCAAGCTTGCTCTGTCTTCGGAGCTCGACGCGCTGCGCGGCATCGGCATAGGCTTCGGCCGGCTGCTGCGCGTACCCTACGCCTATGCCGGCGGACTGATGATGCTCAACCTGGCCATCGTCGGCTACATCGAGCCCTATTCTGATTACCGCTACGAGGGGCTGCGGTTCGATTTGCGGTCCGGGGCGCTCGGAGCGTCGATCAAGGTCGGCGAATTCAATCGGCTAGGCAGGCTGACGCTTCGGATCGACGGCAGCGAGGACAACGGCACCCGGCTGCGTGGCATCTTCGTCCAGGTCAACGACCGCTCCGGGACGTCGGTAGTGGCGACGGCGGCGGCCGGCCGCTTCCTGTCGACCGACGATGCCGACACGATTCTTTTCCGATTGCGCAATGGCCGCCTGGTCCAGCAATCGCCCAAGTTTCCGGCGCCGCGGACCTTGTCGTTCGAAAGCTACGACCTGCCGATCAACCTGGCCCAGGTCGATCGCTTCCGGAGCCGCGGCCATGAGCATGACGAACTGACCCTCAATGAGCTGTTCGACGAAGGCTATGGCGGCGGCGCTACCGGTCACGACCGGCTTGCCGCCCAAGCCAACCTTCATTTCCGGCTCGTCGAAGTGCTGATGATGCTGATACTGCCGCTGCTGGCGCTGGCGCTGGCGGTGCCGCCGAAACGAAGCTCGTCTTCGCTCGGCATTTTCCTCGGCATCGTGATCGTCGTCGCCTATCACAAGGTCAACCAATATGCCGAGCAGGCCGCGGCGCGGGGTGGAATCGAGCCGATCATCGCTCTGTGGGTGCCGCTGGTGCTGCTCTCGGCGCTGATCGTCTGGATGTACCATGTGCTCGCCCATCAGCCCGGCGGCCAGCCGATCGGGGCTCTCGAGCGCGCGTTCGCCAGGGTCGGCCGAGCCGTGCGCTCGCTCCTGCCGAAACCGCAACGCGCATGATCAACCTGCATTTCTTCCCGTCGCGGCGAATCGCTTTCTACACCGTCAAGCTGTTCCTGACTCGCAGCCTCGCCGTGCTGGTAGCGCTGGTGATGATCCTGATGACCCTCGATTTGCTCGGCGAATCCGGCAAGATCCTGCGCGTTCCGGGCAACGGCGATGCCGAGCTGTGGCAGTATGTCGCGCTTCGGGTCCCGCTCCTGACCGCTCGCTTCCTGCCCTTTTCGGTGCTGTTGGGGACGCTGATCGCCTTTGCCGGGCTCAACCAGCACAGCGAGGTCATCGCGATGAAGGCGGCGGGCATTTCCGCTCACCAGATCCTTGCCCCGCTGATCGTCGCCAGCCTCGGCATCGCGGCATTGGCCTTTGCGTTCAATGAGACGGTGGTGGTCAAGGCGGCTCGGACGGTCACCGCGTGGAGCGACAACGACTATCGGCCGATCCCGCCCGACAGCGACTTTCTGTCTAACGTCTGGGTGCTGGTCGGTAACGACCTGGTGCGTGCCCGCCAGGTGGTCGGCCAGAGTCAGCGGCTGCGCGCCACCGGCGTTTCGATCTACGACCGCGAGGGCGGCACTCTGCGCCAGGTGATCGACGCCGGGCGCGCGCGGCCCGAGGGCGATGCGTGGCTGCTCGAAAATGTGAGGATTTACGACGCCGCCATGAACGTCGTGCGCCGCCAGGACCGGATGACCGCGCTTGCGGGCGTCGAGCCGGAGCGGCTGACACTAGCCAAGGTCGATCCCGACCAGCTCGATTTCTTCACGCTCAAACGGCGCATCGAGCAGATGGAGCGCGCCGGCCGCCCGACCGAGGAAGCGCGAGCCGGCCTGTGGCACAAGATTTCGGGCCCGCTGTCGACGCTGTTGATGCCGCTGCTCGCGGCAGTCGCCGCGTTCGGCCTCGCCCGCTCGGGCCAGGTGCTGCTCCGGGCGACGGTCGGGATGGCGCTTGGTTTTGCTTATTTCGTCGCCGACAATTTCAGTCTGGCGATGGGCAATGTCGGCGCCTACCCGCCCCTGCTCGCCGCCTGGGCGCCGTTCGTCCTGTTCCTGCTGATCGGCGAAACGGTCCTGATAAGGAGTGAGGAATAGCCAATTTCCGACCCTTTCCATGTCGCAAAGATGCCTTATTGCAGTCCCACATTCGAAAATGCCGCCCGGAAAACGGCATTGTTCGAGGAAACTTCGTGACTGCAGAGACCATGGCTAAGGGTATTTGGAACCGCTCGCACTACCTTGACCGGATGACGCTCAAGGAGCTGTGGGCCGCCTATTTCCAGTATCCGGCGATCATCGCCTACATCGCGCTGGCCGCGGTGTCGGTGGGCGTGTGGGTGCTGTATCCGGCGACCCCGCTCCAAACTCTGGCCGCGGCCGGCTCGACGGTGCTCGCCTACCCGCTGGTGTGGTACGCGCTGCACCGCTGGGTCCTGCACTCGACCTGGATGTTCAAGGTACCGGCGCTGGCCCGGACCTGGAAGCGAATCCACTACGACCATCACCAGGACCCCAACCATCTCGAGGTCCTGTTCGGCGCGCTGCACACGACGCTTCCGACCATCGCAATCGTCACGGTGCCGATCGGCTATGCGATCGGCGGCATCGGCGGCGGCGCGGCGGCATTGGCGGCCGGGCTCGTCACCACCTGCATCTACGAGTTCGTCCACTGCATCCAGCACCTCGCCTACAAGCCGAAATGGACGCTCGTCGCCGAGATGAAGAAACGCCACATGTCGCATCACTTCCACGACGAGACCGGCAATTTCGGGATCACCAACTATTTCTGGGACCGGGTGCTGCGCACCTATTACGACCGCCCCGAGCGGCCCGAGAAGAGCCTCAACGTGTTCAACCTCGGCTACACGCCCGAGGTGGCAGAGCGTTACCCCTGGGTCGCGCGGCTGTCGGGCGGAGTCGCGACCGGCCATCCCCGCAAGCGGTCCCAAGGCGGCTGAACCACCCAATGCCGGCTGAGGTGCAGGTCCGGCCGGTCACCTCCGCGGCCGACCGGCGGGCGTTCGTCGACTTCGCCTGGGCGGTCTACACGGACGATCCGGCTTGGGTGCCGCCGCTGAAAAGCGAAGTCCACGCGCTGATCGATCCGAAGAAGAACCCCTGGTTCGGGCATGCGCGCGCCCGGCTGTGGCGGGCGGAGCGCGGCGGGCGCCCCGTCGGCCGGATCAGCGCCCAGGTCGACGATCTCGTCCAGGTCCATATGGGCGCCGGCACCGGCCAATGGGGGATGTTCGAAGCGCTCGACGGGCAAGCGGCCGCGGTGCTGATCGCCGCCGCCGAAGAGTGGCTGCGCAGTGAGGGCATGACCCGCTCGCTCGGGCCGATCAGCCTGTCGATCTGGGACGAGCCAGGGCTGGAGATCGAGGGCTTCGGCGAGCCGCCGACGGTGATGATGGGCCATCACCGCCCCGAGTACCGCGCCTGGATCGAGGCCGCGGGCTATTCCAAGGCCAAGGACCTGCTGACCTACCAGGTCGATATCGCCGACTGGTCCGATCCGCTCGCCGACCGGCTGGTCGCCGCCGGCGAGAAGAACCTGCGGATCCGCATCCGCGAGGTCGACAGGAAACGCTTCGACAGCGAGGCTCGGATCATCCTCAACCTGCTCAACGACGCCTGGTCGGCCAATTGGGGGTTCGTACCGCTGACCGAGGCCGAGATCGCCTACGCGGGCAAGAAACTGAAGCCGATCATCTTCGAGGATCTCGTGCGGATTGCCGAACTCGACGGCGAAGCGGTCGCCTTCATGATCACCATTCCCGACATCAACGAGCTGATCGCCGACCTTAACGGCCGGCTGTTCCCGTTCGGCTGGGCGAAGCTGCTGTGGCGATTGCGCAAGCCGAGGACCCGGCGGGTGCGGGTGCCGCTGATGGGCGTTGCCTCGAAGCTCCACAACAGCCGCATCGCGACCCAGCTCGCCTTCATGCTGATCGAGCTCACGCGCCGCGCCGCGGTCGCCAATTACGGCGCCACCTTGGGCGAGTTCGGCTGGATCCTCGAGGACAATAAGGGGATGGTGTCGATCGCCCAGCTGCCCGGGGCGCGGGTCAACCACGTCTACCGGATCTTCGAGAAACGCCTCTAGTTGGCGAGCTCCACCCACGTCGGAGCGTGGTCGCTGGCCTTTTCCTGCCCCCTCGCCCATTTGTCCACACCGGCGCCGAGCAGCCGGTCGGTCGCCTCGGGCGAGCACAGCAGGTGATCGAGCCGGAAACCCGCATCGCGTTGCCAGCAGCCGGCGGTATAGTCCCAAAAGGTGTAAAGCTTCGGCTCGTCCGGGTGCAGCGCACGCAGTGAGTCGGTCCACCCCTGGTGGACGAGCCGGCGCCAGGCCGAGCGCGCTTCCGGTTGCATGACCGCGTCATGCGCAGTCGCGCGAACCGAGAACACGTCGCGGTCCTCCGGCACCACGTTCCAGTCGCCGGCCAGCACCACCGGCCGCTCGTCGGCGAGCAGCCCGCTCGCGTGATCGCCGAGCCGCTCCATCCACTTCAGCTTGTAGTCGAACTTCTCGGTGCCGACCGGATTGCCGTTGGGCAAATAGAGCGAGGCGACGACGAACCCGTCGACCTCGGCCTCGATGTAGCGGCTGTGGCTGTCGTCGGGATCGCCGGGAAGGCCGGTTCGGCGCAGCTTGGGGGCGTCGCCGCGGGCCAGGATCGCGACTCCGTTGAAGCCCTTCTGGCCGTGCCATACGGCGCCGTAGCCGGCCGCCTCGATATCGGCGATCGGCAGCGATTCATCGGCGCATTTCAATTCCTGGAGGCAGGCGACGTCGGGCTTCTCTTGGCTGAGCCATTCGAGCAGGCGCGGCAAGCGGGCGCGGATGCCGTTGACGTTGAAGGTCGCGAGCCGCACTTCAGACGGAAAAGCTCGAGCCGCAGCCGCAGCCCGAGGCCGCTTTCGGGTTGGTCACCCGGAACGCCGCGCCGCCGAGATCCTCGACGAAATCGACCGCCGAGCCGCGCACCAGGTCGAGGCTGGTCGGATCGACGACCAGCTTCACTCCGCCGGTTTCGGCGACCGTGTCACCGGCCTCCGCAGCCTCGGCGAGCTCGAACTTGTAGGTGAACCCGGCGCAGCCGCCGCCGTCGACCGCGAGGCGCAGGATCGCCGGCCTGGACTGGCGCCTGGCGATCGCCGCGACGCGCTTGGCGGCGCTCTCGGTCAGGATGATGTCGGCCTCGCTCACCAGAGCGAGATAGGGAGAGGGTGCGTTCGCAGCAACCCTAGCGGCGCGGGCCGCCGCTCGGTCCGCCCAGGGCGACCGCGTCCATCGGAACGACGGTGGCCTTGCGCTGCATGGCGACCAGATAATCGGTCGACTTCATGAACGGCACCGGGTTCACGGCGCGACCGTCGATTCGCACTTCATAGTGCAGGTGACTGCCGGTCGAGCGGCCGGTCGAGCCCATTCGGCCGATCAATTCGCCGCGGTTCACGCGCTGGCCGGGATAGACGGACATTTTCGACAAGTGGCCGTAGCGGGTCTCGATGCCGCGGCCATGATTGATCTTGATGAGGTTGCCGTAGCCGCCGTTGTTGTAGCCGGCGTCGGTGATGACTCCGTCGGCGGTCGCGTAGATCGGCGTGCCGACCGCACCGGCAACGTCGATTCCGGCGTGCATCGCGGCGCGGCCCTGGAACGGGTCGGAGCGGACTCCATAGCCGCTGGTGAAAGCGCCGGTCTTGACCGGCTTGTCGGACGGAACCGCAATCGCGCCATCCTGAAGAGTGTCGAGCTTCTTCCAGCTCGTAAACAACTGCTTGAACGTCGGGTCAGCCTTGCCGACCGCTTCGAACGGACCGCCGACCGACGCGACACGGGACGGAGCGACTCCGAGCTTCCTCAGCTCCGCGGCGGTGGTCTGGTAACGGGCGTCAAGAGCGCGGGCGATCAGCGCGGCCTGCGCCAGCTGCGCTTGCTCGACCCGGGCGAGCGGGCCCTTGTCGGTCGCTCGGCCGCCGGCCGCGGCGGCTGCAATCGTCGCCTCGTCGATCGCCTGGCCAGTGACGATCGCCTCGATCAGCGACTCGCGCTGCTCGATCTTGCGGGCGCGGGCTTCGGTGGCATCGCTCAGCGACAGGGCCTGCAGGCCGGATGTCACCATGCGCGCGGCCGCATAGCCGGACCAGGCGACCAACGCCATCAGTGCAACGAAGAAGACCGTCTGGATGGAAGCGGAAAGGCGGAATCGGCGAAGTCTGGTGCCGTCGTGGACGAACAGATCGCGATCACGGAAGATTGCTGAGTTCGCCGTCAGAACCTGCGCCATTTACCGCTCCAAAATCGCTCCCGAGCGCGCAAATGCGCGTTCGTAGTCCATCGAATAAGGAGCTCCCCAGCCCCGCTGCCGCCACGTGGATTTGCCCACCCCGTGTTGACCGGCAGAACCTGACCCGGGCGGGTTAATGAATTCAACCTTATGTTCCACTTGCCGGGATGAACCGTCCGCTCGTTGCGATGAACCGTTGTTATGAAGGCGAATTCAGCGGAATCTTACTGTGCTGGGGCACTTGCGACCTCCGCCCGGCCGTGATTCTAGGCCCCGCAGCTTGTCATTCGCTGCTTGTGCCCTAGTGCGGTCCCGGGCCACGCCGTCCCAACGCGGCGCGTGCTCTCTGTGAGGAGAGTGTCTTGGTTGATCGTCCCGCCGCCTTGCCGGCGCGTCCCTTTTTTTCCTCGGGCCCCTGCGCCAAGCCGCCCGGCTGGTCGGCGGAGTTGCTCGCCACGCGCTCGCTCGGCCGCTCGCACCGCTCGGCGCTCGGCAAGGCCCGGCTGCAGGAAGCAATCGAGCGTACCCACGCCCAGCTCGGCCTGCCCGCCGATTACCGCCTCGGGATCGTTCCGGCATCCGACACCGGGGCGATGGAACTGGCCTTGTGGTCGATGATCGGTCCCCGCCCGGTGACCGTGCTGGCCTGGGAAAGCTTCGGCGCCGGATGGGTCACGGACGTGGTCAAGCATCTCGCGCTCGACGCCGATATCCGAACCGCCGACTACGGTGAGATCGCCGACTTTGGCAGGATCGATCCGGCGAGCGACATCGTCTTCACCTGGAACGGCACGACGAGCGGTGTGCGGGTGCCGGATGCCGACTGGATCGCCAAGGACCGCTCCGGGCTGACAATCTGCGACGCGACGTCGGCGGCGTTCGCCCAGGATATCGACTGGGCGCAGATCGATGTCGGCACGTTCAGTTGGCAAAAGGCGCTGGGCGGCGAAGCGGGCCACGGCATGCTGGTGCTGTCGCCGCGCGCGGTCGAGCGGCTGACATGCGAGCCGGCGCCGCGGCCGCTGCCCAAGATTTTCCGGCTGACCAAGAACGGCCAGCTGATCGACGGCATCTTCCGAGGCGAGACGATCAACACGCCGTCGATGCTGGCGGTCGAGGACTGGCTGTTTGCACTCGATTGGGCCGAGGGCGTCGGCGGGCTGCCGGCACTGATCGCCCGCGCCGACGCCAATGCCGCCGCGCTCGACCGCTGGGTTCAGCAGGCGGACTGGATCGAGCATCTCGCCGCCTCGCCCGAGATCCGCTCCAACACGTCGATCTGCCTGCAGTTTGCCGACCGCTCCGACGCCGAGGCCAACAAGGCTCGGCAAAAGAGGATCGTAAGTCTACTCGAAGACCAGCAAGCGGCGTTCGACATCGGCGCCTATCGCGACGCTCCGGCCGGCCTGCGAATCTGGTGTGGAGCGACGGTCGACACCGCCGACATCGAGGCGCTGGGACCGTGGCTCGATTGGGCGTGGGAGCAGAGCCGATGACCGATCTGGTGCGAGTGCTGATCGCCGACGCAATGGACCCGCGCGCCGCGGCGATCTTCCGCGAGCGCGGCATCGAGGTCGACGAGAAGCCCGGCCTGTCGCCCGATGAGCTGAAGGCGACCATCGGCGATTACGACGGGCTGGCGGTGCGCAGCTCGACGCGGGTCACCGCGCCGATCCTCGACGCCGCTTTGCCGCGGCTCAAGGTCGTCGGGCGCGCCGGGATCGGCGTCGACACGATCGACGTGCCCGCCGCTTCCGCCCGCGGCATCGTCGTCATGAACACGCCGTTCGGCAATTCCATCACCACCGCCGAACATGCGATCGCGATGCTTTTCGCGCTGGCCCGCGAAATCCCCGCCGCGGACGTTTCGACCCAGGCCGGCCGCTGGGAAAAGAACCGGTTCATGGGGATCGAGCTGTCGGGCAAGACGCTGGGGCTGATCGGCTGCGGCAACATCGGCTCGATCGTCGCCGACCGTGCCCAGGGGCTGAGGATGAAGGTCGCCGCGTACGACCCGTTCCTGACTCCGGAGCGGGCGGTCGACCTCGGCGTCGAAAAGGTCGAGCTCGATGAACTGCTCGCCCGAGCCGACTTCATCTCGCTGCACACGCCGCTGACCGACCAGACCCGCGGCATCCTCGGGCGCGAGGCGCTGGCCAGGACGAAGCCGGGAGTTCGGATCGTCAATTGCGCGCGCGGCGGGCTGATCGACGAGGCGGCGTTGAAAGAGGCGCTCGAGAATGGTCATGTGGCCGGAGCCGCGCTCGACGTTTTCTCGGAAGAACCGGCCAAGAACAATGACTTGTTCGGCACTCCGGGGCTGATCTGCACGCCGCATCTCGGCGCCTCGACCAGCGAGGCCCAGGTCAATGTCGCGATCCAGATCGCCGAGCAGATGAGCGACTATCTGCTGCTCGGCGGGATCACCAACGCGGTCAACATGCCCTCGCTGTCGGCCGAGGAAGCGCCGCGCCTCAAGCCCTACATGGCGCTGGCCGAAAAGCTCGGCCGGCTGGTCGGGCAGGTGGTCGGGACCGAGGTCCGCTCGGTCGATGTCGAGGTCGAGGGCGCCGCCGCCGAGCTCAACACCAAGCCGATCACCGGCGCCGTGCTGGCCGGCCTGATGGGCACCTATTCGGACACCGTAAACATGGTCAACGCGCCCTATCTGGCCAAGGAGCGCGGGCTCGACGTGCGCGAAATCCGCCACGACCGCGAGGGCGATTACCACACGCTGCTCGCGGTCACGGTCGGGACCGGGGAGGGGAAGCGCCGGGTCGCAGGCACCCTGTTCGGCAACCGAGCGCCGCGGCTGGTCGACATTTTCGGGATCCAGGTCGAGGCCGAGCTTGCCGGCCAGATGATCTACATCGTCAACAGCGACGCGCCCGGCTTCATCGGCGCGCTCGGGACCGCGCTCGGCCGGCACGCAGTCAATATCGCCACCTTCAACCTCGGGCGGCGGGCGGCCGGCGGCGAAGCGGTGGCGCTGGTCGCGGTCGACGACCCGATCGGGCCCGAGCTCGCCGAAGAGCTGTCGCGGCTCCCCGGAGTGCTGCAAGTGGTCCCGCTGAGCTTTTGACCGCGCGCGCCGCCTCTCCTAGACCCGCGAGCCTTCGGCAGGGGCACTGATCTTGGGCAACGTCACCGTCATCGGCGCGCAGTGGGGCGACGAAGGCAAGGGCAAGATCGTCGACTGGCTGGCCAGCCGGGCCGACATGGTGGTCCGCTTCCAGGGCGGGCACAACGCCGGCCACACTCTGGTGGTCGGCGACCAGACCTACAAATTGTCGCTGCTTCCGTCGGGCATCGTCCGCGGCACTCCGTCGGTGATCGGCAACGGAGTGGTGCTCGACCCGTGGGCGCTGAAGGCCGAGGTCGAGCGGGTCGCCGGTCAGGGCATCGCGATCACCCCCGACGTGCTGATGATCGCCGAAACCTGCCCGCTGATCCTGCCGATCCACCGCGACCTCGATGCGCTTCGCGAGGACGCGTCGGGGGCCGGTAAGATCGGCACTACCCGCCGCGGCATCGGGCCCGCTTATGAAGACAAGGTCGGGCGCCGAGCGATCCGGGTATGCGACCTCAGGCATTTGAACGAGCTCGATCCGTTGCTCGATCGCCTGTGCGCGCACCACGACGCGCTCCGAGCCGGGTTCAAGGAGCCGCCGGTCGATCGCGAGCGGCTGCGGCGCGACCTCGCCGCAATAGCCGATTTCGTGCTTCCGTTCGCCCGCCCGGTGTGGCGCGACCTCGACGAGGCGCTTCGGCGCGGGAGCAAGATCCTGTTCGAGGGCGCGCAGGGCGTGCTGCTCGACGTCGACCACGGCACCTACCCGTTCGTCACCTCGTCCAACACCGTCGCCGGGACGACCGGGGCGGGCAGTGGCATCGGCCCGTCGGCGGCCGGCTTCGTGCTCGGCATCGTCAAGGCCTACACGACCCGGGTCGGCTCGGGTCCGTTCCCGACCGAGCTCGACGACGCGACCGGGCAGAAGCTCGGCGAGCGTGGCCACGAGTTCGGAACGGTCACCGGCCGCCGGCGCCGGTGCGGCTGGTTCGACGCGGTGCTGGTCCGCCAGGCGGTCGCGGTGTCGGGCGTCACCGGGGTCGCGCTGACCAAGCTCGACGTGCTCGACGGGTTCGAGACGGTGCGGATCTGCACCGGCTACCGGATCGGCGGCGAGGCCTACGATTATCTGCCGCCGCACGCGTTTGACCAGGATCGCGTCGAGCCGGTCTATGAGGAGATCGAGGGCTGGCCGGGATCGACGCGCGGAGCGCGCAGCTGGGCCGATTTGCCGGCTCGGGCGATCAAATATGTCCGCCGGATCGAGGAGCTGATCCGCTGCCCGGTGGCGCTGGTCTCGACCAGCCCCGAGCGCGACGACACGATTTTGGTGCGCGATCCGTTCGCGGGCTAGAGCTTAACCGAGAAACCCTCGACGGGCTCCGGCTCGACATTCTCGACGGTGACATCCTCGATGCGGGCCTGGGGCGGGCCGCGGCGCATGTGCTCGATCAGCTGCGCGACCGCGCTTTCCTCGCCGGCGAGGTGGGCCTCGACCGAGCCGTCGCCGGCATTGCGCACCCAGCCGTTGACCGAGAGCGAGCGCGCCCGGCCGACCGTCCACTGGCGGAAGAACACGCCCTGGACCCGGCCATACAGGCGCACCTTGCGGCCGATGACCTCAGCCACGTGGGGTCACACCGTCGCGATATCCGGGGCGTCCTCGGCCTTCATCCCGACGACGTTGTAGCCGGCATCGACATGGTGGATTTCGCCGGTGACTCCGCTGGCGAGGTCGGACAGCAGATAGAGCGCGGCGCCGCCGACGTCCTCGATGGTAACGTTGCGGCGCAGCGGGGCGTTATATTCGTTCCACTTCATGATGTAGCGGAAGTCGCCGATGCCGCTCGCGGCGAGCGTCTTGATCGGGCCGGCGGAGACCGCGTTGACCCGGATTCCCTCGGGCCCGAGGTCCATCGCCAGATATTGGACGCTGTTCTCGAGCGCCGCCTTGGCGACACCCATGACATTGCAATGGGGGATGACCTTTTCGGCCCCGTAATAGGTCAGGGTCACCATCGCGCCGCCGCGCTCCATCATCGCCCGCGCGCGCCGGGCGACGGCGACGAAGCTGTAGACCGAGATGTTCATGGTCATCAGGAAATTGTCGAGGCTGGTGTCGACGAACTTGCCGCGCAGCTCGTTCTTGTCGGAATAGCCGATCGCGTGGACCAGGAAGTCGAGCCGGTCCCAGCGCTCGCCCAACGCGGCGAACGCGCTGTCGAGCGCCTCGTTGCTGCTGACGTCGCAGTCGATCAGCAGGTCGGACCCCAGTTGCTCGGCGAGCGGCCGGACTCGCTTTTCGAGGGTTTCGCCCTGGTAGGAGAAGGCGAGCTCGGCGCCTTGCTCGCCCAACGCCTTGGCGATTCCCCAGGCGAGCGAGCGGTCGTTGGCGAGGCCCATGATCAGCCCGCGCTTGCCGGCCATGATTCCGCCTGAAGCCTTGGTCAAAGCTGTGGCCCCCCTGATACGAGCTCGACCGGCACGTCCTCTCCGGGCTGCGGCTCCTCCACTTCGAGCTCGTCCTTGAACGGCCCGCTGTAGATTTCGCCCTTTAGCGCCGTCGGCCGCACTTCCGCCAGCGCCGCGTTCAATTCCGCGCCGGCGACGACGCCGAGGCCCACCATGAAAAAGAAGATCAGAACGATCATCACGCTCGCGAGGCTGCCGTATGTGAGGTCGTAGCCGCCGACCAGGCTGATAGTCTCGGGCAGCAATTCGACCGTCGCCAGCCACCACAAAGTGATCAGCAGCGCTCCGGGCCACTTGCGGCAGCCCTTCTTTCGGTAGCGGGACGGGGTCAAGGCGAAGAACAAAGCGTAGATGGTGCCGAACAGAGCGATCGCCGGGACGACGCGGTAGATCGCGAGCGTCGACACGACGTCGTCCGCGAACGGCACCCAGGCTTCGATCGCATGTTGGACTGAGCTCAGCATCACGCTCAGCGCAAAGGTGAACATCAGCAGCAGCACCGCGACGAAGATCATTCCGATCGAGGCAAGCCGATATTCCCAGAACGGAGCGCTGAAATTCACTCCATAAGCTCGCCTCAAAATGTCGCGAATGGTTTCGATGAAGCTCGCCGCGGTCCAAGCCCCGACAACCGCCCCCAGCCACAGAAGCGGGCCGGTGCGCGCCGTCAGAACTTCGCTGACCGGCCCCCGAAGAGTCGCGGCGACGTCGGGCGGCAACTGACTGAGCACCGTTGCGACGGTCATTGCGCCGCTTTCGGTCTGGCCGAGGATGCTGGCGATTGCCGCCGCGAGGATGAAGAAGGGAAACAGCGCCAGCAGCGCCAGATAGGCGAGGTTGCCGGCGTGGATGAAGCCGTCGTTGTAGACTCCGACGGCGACGCGCTTCAGCACTTCCCAGGCGTGGTGGCGGGGCTTCAATCTCTCGACCACGTCGTGGCCGAACGCCGCTTCCATGCTCGCAAGGCGCTTGCGCCGGGCTTCCGGTGACTGAGGTGAAAAGTCCTTCATTGCCCGGCCCGGATCAAACCCCGAGCGGCGCGCGGGGGTTGCCGCCGCCCTTCCAGCGCTGGGCGAATGCCTCGAGCTCGGAATCGGCCGACGGCAGGTCGACCTCCACCGTCACCAGCTGGTCGCCGCGCTTGCCGGACTTGTCGGTGAAGCCGCGGCCCTTGAGGCGCAGCACCTTGCCCGAGCTGGTGCCCTTGGGGATGGTCAGAATCACCGGCCCCTCGGGAGTCGGCACCTTGACCTTGGCGCCGAGCACCGCCTCCTTCAAAGTCACCGGCAGGCCGAGGCGGATGTGGTGGCCCTCGCGCGCGTAGAAGGCGTGCGGGGCGATGCTGACGGTGACGATCGCGTCGCCGGTGCCGGCCGGCCCGGGCTCGCCCTTGCCGGACAGTCGGATGCGGGTGCCGTCCTCGAGGCCCTTGGGGAGCTTGAGGTCGATGGTCTTGCCGTCGGCCAAGGTGATGCGCTGCGGAGCCAGAGTCGCCGCGTCGACGAACGGCACCTTCAGCCGGTAGGCGATGTCGGCGCCCTTTTGCGGGGCACGATTGCGCGGACGAAAACCGGTCGGGCCGCCTTGCTTTCGCCCGCGCGCCGCGTTGGCGGCCCCGAACAGCCCTTCGAACAGGTCGCTGAGGTCGGCGGTGTTGCCGGCATCAAAGCCGCCCGGGAATCCCTGGGCGCCGGCGCCAGCTCCGCCTGGCCCCGGCCGTGCCCCCGGCGAATAGCCGCCAAAGCCGGCTCCGAACGGCATCCTGGGGTTGCCCTCCTCGTCGATTTCGCCGCGGTCGTAGCGGGCGCGCTTGTCCTTGTCGGACAGCAAATCATAGGCCTGGGTTATCTCCCCGAAGCGCTTGGCGGCGTTGGGATTGTCCTTGTTGCGGTCCGGGTGCAGCTGCTTGGCGAGGCTCCGGTAGGCCTTCTTGACCTCCTCGTCGCTCGCCCCGCGCTTGATCCCGAGCCTCTGGTACAGGTCCATTTAAGCCCCATGCCGTATCGATACGCATGTTTCCAGATGGGTTGCGGCGCGGCTCGCTCCAAGCCTAAACCGGGCCCGGCATGACCAGCGACCCCTTCGAGCTGTTCGATCAATGGTACGCGGAGGCTCGCTCCGCCGAGCTCAACGACCCCGACGCGATGGCGCTCGCCACCGCCGACAGCGAGGGCCGGCCGTCGGTCCGGATGGTGCTTCTGAAGGGGCACGGGCGCGACGGGTTCGTGTTTTACACCAACCGCGACGGCCGCAAGGGCGGCGAGCTGGCGGCCAGCCCCAACGCCGCGCTGGTGTTTCACTGGAAGTCCTTGCGCCGCCAGGTCCGAATCGAGGGACCCGTCGAGGGCGTCGCGAGCGACGAGGCCGACGCTTATTATTCGACTCGGGTGCGCGATTCGCAGCTCGGCGCTTGGGCGTCCGACCAGTCGCGGCCGCTCGACCGGCGCGAGACCCTGGAAGCGCGGTTTGCGGAGGTCGCACGCCGTTTCGAGGGCCAGCCGGTGCCGCGCCCGCCGCACTGGACCGGCTTCCGGATTGTCCCGAACGCAATCGAGTTCTGGAGCGACGGGGCGCACCGGCTCCACGAGCGCCGACTGTTCACTCGGGACGGGGACGGCTGGAGCGAAAGGCTGCTCTACCCGTGACCGGGGCGATGAAGCGGGCGGTCGGGGCCGAGCGCGCGCGGCTGTCGTCGCGCGCCGCGCTGGCCAGCGTCGCTCTGGCGCTGGTCTTGCTCATCGCCAAGGGCTGGGCCGCCCTCGAGACCGATTCCACGGCGATGCTCGGCTCGCTCGCCGACACCGCGCTCGACCTGGTCGAGAGCCTCGCGACTCTGGCGGGGGTTCGGATCGCCGCCCAGCCGGCCGACCGCGAGCACCGCTTCGGGCACGGCAAGGCGGAGGCGCTGGTCGCCCTGGGCCAGGTGGTCCTGATCGGCATTTCGGCGCTGTGGATCGCGTGGCGCGCGACCGACCGGCTGATCAACGGCGGAGCGACCGCCGAGATGGAGCTCGGAATCGGCGTGTCGGTGTTTGCAATCGCCGCCACTCTGGCGCTGGTCGTCTACCAGCGGCGAGTGATCGCGCGCACCGGATCGGTCGCGATCCGCACCGACAACGTCCATTACCAGTCGGACCTGCTGCTCAACGCCGCGGTGATCGCCGCGCTGGTGCTCGACCAGCGGGCCGGCTTGCCCGGCGCCGACGCTCTGTTCGGGATCGCGATCGCTTTGTGGCTGCTGTGGGGCGCGTTGCGGTCGTCGAGCATCGCGGTCAACCAGCTGATGGACCACGAATGGCCGGACGATGAGCGCGCCCGGTTCCTCGCGGCGGCGGCCGACTATCCCGAGCTCGCCGGCTTGCACGATTTGAGGACCCGGACCAGCGGCACCCACCAGTTCGCGCAGTTCCACGTCTGGGTGCCGGCCGACTGGACGGTGCGCGAGGCGCACGACCGGATGGACAAGGTCGAGGAGGACCTCCAGCGCCGCTTCCCGGGCACCG
>JBPCQE010000166.1:0-2590 GCA_050998435.1 Sphingomicrobium sp.
CATCCACGTGCTGCTCGCCCGCTACGACCCCGGCGCCGGCATCGGCTGGCATCGCGATCGCTCGGTGTTCGACAAGGTCGTCGGGGTGTCGCTCGGCTCGCCCGCAAAGCTGCGCTTCCGGCGCCGAAAGCCCGGCGGATTTGACCGATTGAGTCTGACGGTCGAGCCGCGTTCAGCCTACTTGCCGAACTCTGTCGGAGCTCGGCCGGAGAAAAGCCGCTTTGGCCTAGCGCAATTCATAGCCCGCCAGGCACTCGGCGACCCAGCGCGCCGCGGTCAAAGCGCTGAGGTCGCTCGGGTCGAGCGGCGGGTCCCATTCGGTCAAATCGATCACCCGCACGCGCGGGTCGGACGCCAGCTTGCGCACCGCGGCGAAGAAATCCGCGGCCGCCATCCCGCCCGGCCGGGCGCCCGGCGCGCCCGGGAACTGCGACCGGTCGACGACGTCGACGTCGCAGTCGATCACCAGCGCGTCGCAATGCGCGACATGGTCGAGCGCGTGGGCGATCGCCTGTTCGATGCCCTCGCGCCGGACGTCGCCCATCGTCACGACCAAATTGCCGGCCTCCTCGGCGTCGCGATGCATGCCCACGCTGTTGGCGAAGCTCGCCAGCCCGACCTGGGCGATGTTCGCTCCCGGCAGTCCGTCCTCGAGCAGAGCCCGGACCGGGTTGCCGTTGCTCAGGCCGTCGGCGGTGTCGCGCATGTCGAAATGCGCGTCGAGCGTGATCAGCCCGACCTCCGTGAGCTCGCCGCCGAGCCCGAGCACCGCCGGCCTGGTCACCGCATTGTTGCCGCCCACGAACAGCGTCAGCGCATGGGCCTCGCTGCTTTCGCGGACCGCGGCCCTCAAGGGCTCCGTCGCCTGCTCGATGGTCAGCCGGGCGACATCGACATCGCCGCGGTCCGCGACCTGCGTCGCAAGCTCGCGCCCGGTCTCGACGTCGTAGCGCCCGATTCGCTTGAGAGTCGCGCGCAACAGCGCCGGAGCGAGGTCGCACGCGCCCGCGGTTACCGATCCGGCGGCGAGCGGCGCCCCCAGCAGCCCGACCGGCGCGGCGGCGGCGCGCGCCACCAGAAGCTCGGCAAGATTCGGCCAATTGCCCACGCTTTGACGGTAACACCGGCGCTGCCCTAAGGCGATTCCGACATGTGGGACCGCCTTCTGATCGACTGCCATGTCGCGACCATGGACCCGGCTCCCGGCGATCCCCTGGGTATCATCCGCAACGGCTCGATCGGCATCCAGGACGGCACGGTGGTTCGCGTCGGCAAGCGCACCGATCTCGCCGGCTTCCGAGCCAGCGAGGTCGTGCCGCTCGACGGCGCCTGGGTGACCCCCGGCCTGATCGACTGCCACACCCATCTGGTGTTCGGCGGCAACCGCGCCGACGAGCATGCGCTGCGCCGCTCGGGAGCGTCGTACGAGGAGATCGCGAGGGCCGGCGGCGGCATCGCCTCGACCGTCGCCAAGACAAGGGCCGCGTCGGAGCCGGAGCTGCTCGAAAGCGCGCGCGGGCGATTGCACGCGCTGATGGTGGGCGGAGTCACGACCGTCGAGATCAAGTCGGGCTACGGCTTCGACACCAAGGCCGAGCTACGGCTGCTCGAGATCGCTCGATTGCTCGGCGCCACCGAGCGCGTGCGCGTCGTCGGCACTTTGCTCGCGCTGCACGCTTTGCCCAAGGGCCGGGACCGAGCCGAGTTCGTCGCCGAAGCGATCGAGCAACTAATTCCGGCGGCCGCCAAAGCCGGGCTCGCGACCAGCGTCGACGCTTATTGCGAAGGCATCGGCTTCACCCCCGAGGAAGTCGCGCGCCTGTTCAAGGCCGCCGCCGACCACGGCCTGCGGGTCAAGCTCCACGCCGAGCAATTGTCCAACCAGAACGGCGCCGCGCTCGCCGCCGAGCACCGCGCTTTGTCGGCCGACCATCTCGAATATCTCGACGAGGCCGGTGCCACGGCGATGGCCGAAGCCGACACCGTCGCGGTGCTTCTGCCGGGCTCCTTTTACGCTCTCCAGGAGACCCGCAAGCCGCCGGTCCAGCTGCTGCGCGACCATGGCGTGCGAATCGCCGTCGCGACCGACTGCAACCCGGGAACCTCGCCGCTGCTGTCACCGACCCTGGCGATGAACATGGCGTGCACCTTGTTCGGACTGACTCCCGAAGAGGCGCTCGCCGGCATGACCATCAACGCCGCGCACGCGCTCGGCCTCGAGCGCGAAATCGGCAGCATCGCCCCCGGCAAGTCGGCCGACCTTGCCGTGTGGCGCCTCAAAACCCTCGCCGAGCTCGGCTACTGGATCGGCTTGCCGGGCCCGGACCGGCGCATCTTCGCAGGACTGGACGCTTGAAGGACCGCCGCGACAACAGCCGCCACATCCGCGCCCGCCGCGGCAGCGAAATCGTCGCCAAAAGCTAGGCGACCGAAGCGGCGGTGCGGATGCTGATGAACAACCTCTACGACGAGGTCGCCGAGGATCCGCAGAGTCTGGTCGTCTACGGTGGCATCGGCCGCGCCGCGCGCAACTGGGCGTGTTACGACACAATCGTCGAGACGTTGGAGCGGCTCGAGGACGACCACACGT
>JBPCQE010000035.1:0-4177 GCA_050998435.1 Sphingomicrobium sp.
CGGCGACGCCGACCGTATCGGCGCGGTCGATGCCCAGGGCCGCGTGATCTGGGGCGACCAGTTGCTGGCGATCCTCGCCGGCCCGGTGCTCGAGGAATTTCCCGGCGCGACGATCATCGCCGACGTCAAGGCGAGCCAGATCCTGTTCGACCGCGTCGCCGAGCTCGGCGGAACGCCGTTGATGTGGAAGACCGGGCACAGCCTGATCAAATCGAAGATGAAGGAGACCGGAGCGCCGCTCGCCGGCGAGATGAGCGGCCACATCTTCTTCAAGCACCGCTGGTACGGTTTCGACGACGCGCTCTACGCGGCGGTTCGGCTGATCGAGGCGGTCGCGAAATCGGGCAAGAGCCTGACCGAGCTGATGGACGAAATGCCGAAGTCGGTGGCGACGCCCGAAATGCGGTTCGTCGTCGATCCAAGCCGCAAGTTCGCCGTGGTCGAGGAGGTGCTCGCCCGCCTCTCCGCTGACGGAGCCATCGTGGACGCCACCGACGGCGCGAGGGTCAACACCGAGGACGGCTGGTGGCTCCTCCGCGCGTCCAACACGCAGGACGTGCTGGTCGCGAGGGCGGAAGCAAAGGATGAAGCCGGGCTGGAGCGACTAATCACCCAGATCGACGACCAGCTCGCACACTCAGGTGTGGAGCGGGCGGAGGTGGTGCATTGAGCCGATGGAACCTCCTAGTGGCTTCGCTGCTGGTACCGCTCGCGGCATGCACTGAAGAAATGGAAGAGAGCTACTCGACTTGGGCCGACGCGCAACGCGTAGGAGCCATCGAAAGAGGATGGGTGCCAGCGTTCGTGCCAAAAAGCGCTCGCAACATTAGAGACATTCACAATCTCGATACCAACGCGCAAATTCTTGAGTTCACGGCGCCGCGCTCCGATGTTCCGGTTATGGTAAGGGGGCTTCGTGCCATCCCAGCTGAGGACATGATGGCAGCTGCAAAGTTATCCAAAGAGCTTGGGTTGAAAAGCGTATCTCAAGGAGTCGAGGCGTACGTTGTCTGCGCCGAGCCTCTGGATGGCGTTCTGCTTGTTGATCGTCAGAGCGGTCGCACCGTCTACAAGACCCCAGTGGATTGGGCAGAAAATAACTGTTCAAGCGCTGCATAGCGGTCTCGCCTAACGCCAGTAGCTCTCAATCATCCTCGTCCTCATAGCCGACCAAATTCAGTTCGCGCGCCTTGATCTGGTGGGTCATGCACCAGTGTTTGAGCGCATCCTCGCGGCCGTGGGTGATCCACACTTCCTTTGGCGCGACGTCGCGGATGGTCTGGGTGAGCTCGTCCCAGTCGGCGTGGTCGGAGATCACCAGCGGCAGCTCGACGTTGCGCTGGCGGGCGCGCTGGCGGATGCGCATCCAGCCCGAGGCCATCGCCGTCACCGGATCGGGCAGCCGCCGCGACCAGCGGTCGTTCAATGCGCCCGGCGGGCAGATGACGATGTGCCCGGCCATCTCCGCCTTGGTCGCGCCGGCGCAGTGGCGAAGCTCGCCGAGCTCGACCCCGAACTGCTCGTAGAGCCGGCACAATCGCTCGACCGCGCCATGGTAGTAGATCGGGTCGTGGTGGCCGCGGGCGCGAAGCTCGGTGATCACCCGTTGCGCCTTGCCGAGCGCATAGGCGCCGACCAGCACGCAGCGCGACGGGTCGACCCGCAGCCGGTGGAGCAGGCGGTCAATCTCGGCGCCGGTGTCGGGATGGCGGAACACCGGCAGGCCGAACGTCGCCGCGGGAAGGAAAATGTCGCACGGGGTCGGCACGAACGGAGCGCAGGTCGGGTCCGGGCGGCGCTTGTAGTCGCCCGAAACGACTACCCGCTCGCCGCCATATTCAAGGACGATCTGGGCCGACCCCAATACGTGGCCCGCCGGCACGAAGCGCGCCTCCACCTCGCCGACGCGAATCGTCTCGTCATAAGCGACCGGATGCCCGGTCTGCTCGCCGTAGCGGACGCCCATGATCGCCAGCGTTTCGGGAGTCGCCCACACCTCGCCGTGGCCGCCGCGCGCCTGGTCGGCATGGCCGTGGGTGACCAGCGCTCGCGGCTTGGGCTCGGAAGGGTCGACCCAGGCGTCCGCCGGGCGCACATAGATGCCATCCGGACAAGGCTCGATCCAGGAACCCAAACGCGCCATCGCGAGCTATAGTGAGCGAAATGCCGGGGGGTTCCCGGCGGACGGGAGACGATGAATGGACGAATCGCTGTGGACCCTGATGACCATCATCGGCCCGGTCATATTGTTGATCCTGCTGATCTGGCTGGTGATGCGCTCGCGGCGCGGAACCAATCAGACCACCGACACCACCCAGCGCACCGAGCGGGCGACGCACGACAATTACCAAGCCGAGGAGCAGCGCCGCCGCGAAGGGACCGACGACCTCTGAGCGGCGGCGAACTGCCGCAGGTCGTCCGCCGCTGGTTCGATGAGCGGGGCTGGAAGCCTCGCCGACACCAGCTCGAAATGCTCGAGCTCGCGCGGAGCGGGCGAAGCGGGCTGCTGGTAGCCGCGACCGGCGCGGGCAAGACGCTGGCCGGCTTCCTGCCGACCATCTGTGAGTTGATCGAAGCGCCGGTCGAGGGGCTGCACACGCTCTATGTGTCGCCGCTCAAAGCGCTGGCGGTCGACGTCCAGCGCAATCTGCTCGGCCCAATCGGCGAGATGGACCTGCCCATCCGGGTCGAGACCCGCAGCGGCGACACCCCGTCCGACCGCAAGGCGCGGCAGCGGGTGCGGCCGCCGCACATCCTGCTGACGACGCCCGAATCGCTGAGCCTGCTGCTGAGCTACCCCGACAGCGCGACGTTGTTCGCGGGATTGAGGACAATCGTCGTCGACGAGCTGCACGCGTTCGCCAAGGAAAAGCGCGGCGACCTTCTGGCGCTGTCGATGGCGCGGCTGCAGACGTTCGCACCCGGGCTGCGCCGAGTCGGGCTGTCGGCGACGATCAGCGATCCCGAGGCCTACCGCGGCTGGCTGGCGCCGGATGCCGACGCCGAGCTGGTCGACCTCATCACCGGCGATCCGGGAGCCGAGCCGGACCTGTCGATCCTGATCCCCGACGGCCGGATTCCATGGTCCGGCCATTCCGGCCGCCACGCCGCGCGCGAGGTGATGGAGCTGATCGAGCGGCACCGGATGACCCTGATCTTCTGCAACACGCGCAGCCTCGCCGAGCTGATTTTCCAGGACCTGTGGGCGGTCAACGAGAAGGGCCTGCCGATCGGCATCCACCACGGCAGCCTGGCATTGGAGGCGCGGCGCAAGGTCGAGGCGGCGATGAGCTCGGGGCGCCTGCGCGGCCTGGTCGCGACCTCCAGCCTCGATCTCGGCATCGACTGGGGCGACATCGACCTGGTCGTCCAGATGGGGGCGCCCAAGGGCAGCTCGCGGCTGTTGCAGCGGATCGGCCGAGCCAACCACCGGCTCGATGAGCCGAGCACCGGGATCATCGTTCCGGGCAACCGCTTCGAATATCTCGAGGCACGCGCCGCGCTGGACGCGATCGACGACGGCGAGCTCGACCCCGAGAACTTCCGTCCCGGAGCGCTCGATGTGCTCGCCCAGCATATTTTGGCGGTCGCATGCTCGGCGCCGTTCGAGGAATCCGAGCTGCTCGCCGAGCTGCGCTCCGCGGCACCCTACGCGGGCCTTCGTGACGAGACCTTCACCGAGGTGCTGAATTTCATCGCCACGGGCGGCTATGCGCTCAAGGCCTACGACCGTTTTCGCCGGCTGGTGCGCGAGCCCGACGGGCGCTGGCGGATCGCCCGGCCGGCAGTCGCTCTCCAGCACCGGCTCAACGCCGGGATCATCGTCGAGGCGCCACTGCTCGTCGTGCGCTTCAAGAGCGGCCGGAGGCTCGGCACGGTCGAGGAGGGCTTCGCCAACACATTATCGCCCGGCGACCATTTCTTCTTTTCCGGCCTCAGCCTCGAGGTCGAGCGAATCAAGGACGGCGAGATCTTCGTCCACGCGTCGTCCAAATCGGCGCGGATCGTCACCTACGGCGGCCAGCGCATGTCGATGTCGACCCACCTCGCCAACCGCGTCCGGCACATGCTTTGCGACCGCAACGACTGGCACCGCTTCCCCGACGACGTTCGGGAATGGCTCGAGGCGCAGGGCGAGCGCTCGACCCTGCCCGAGCCCGAGGAGCTGCTGGTCGAG
>JBPCQE010000071.1:0-18264 GCA_050998435.1 Sphingomicrobium sp.
AAGGACGACGACGAGGGGATCGAGGTCGCCGGTCACCTCGCGCTCGCTTATGCGGCGCTGGCCCGCCGCGGCGGCGCTCCGGCCAAGCCCGACGCTCCCGACGCGGTCGATCACGTTGCCGCGTCGGTCGCCGACCCCGTCCCGCTGATGCTTCACGACTGACGAACCCGGTCAGATCCAGCCGCGCCACTTGAAATAGAGAATCGGCAGAACCGCGCTGGCGAGGATCACAACTAGCGCGAACGGATAGCCGTACAGCCAGTCGAGCTCCGGCATATGCTCGAAGTTCATCCCGTAGATGCCCGCGACCAGAGTCGGCGGAAGAAAGATCAGCGCCGCCCAGGAAAATAATTTCATCGCCGCATTCTGCTCGACGCTGATCAGGCCGAGCGCCGCGTCGAGCAGGAAAATCAGATTGTCGCTGAGGAAGCCGCTGTGATCGACCAGCGAAGATACGTCGGTCATCAGGCTGGCGAGGTGGCCGCGCGCGGTTTCGTTCGCCTTGATTGGGTCGGATGCGCTGACGAAGCTCAACAGCCGGCCGGTGCTGACCGCCGTCTCCCGGATTTTTGCGAGCAGTGACTGGGCGCGGCCGATGCGAGTCAGCAGCGCGGTCAGGCGCCGCGCCGGAATCCGCTGCTCGTCGACGTCCCGGCCGAAGATTTGGTTCGAGATCTTCTCGATTTCGGCGCCCGACGACTCGAGCTCGTCGGCGAGCCGCTCGATAATCGCGTCGAGCAGCCGGACCAGCACCGTCAGCGCGTCGCGCGCCAGCCCGGGCTCGCGGAGCACGTGGTCGCCGAACGCAAGCAAGGGCGTGGGGTTCGCGTAGCGCACCGTTACCAGTCGGTTGCCGGCGAGCACGAACCCGATCGGGGTGGTTGCCGGCCGGCCCTCCTTGACTCCGAACAGCGCGCTCAGGGTCATGTACAGCGCGCCGTCGCGCTCGAACAGGCGGCTCGACGGCTCGATTTCGGCGAGCTCCTGCTGGGTCGGGACGTTGTGGCCGATCAGCTTCTCGACCAGCGTCTCTTCTTCGTGCGTCGGCTCCTCGAGGTCGATCCACGTCGCGCTCGGCGGAATCGGGCCGTGGTTCGGATCGATGATGCCCCCATCGCAATCGGGTCCGTAGGCGCGCAGCATGGGGACGGGTGATGGTTAGAACCGCGGCGCTTTGCAAGCCGCTCGGCTCTGCTAAGCCTTGTCGGGATGTCCATTCGTTCACGCGCCGCCCTCGCGGCTCTCGTCATCCTTTTCGCGACTATAGCGATCCTGCTGGCGATGGGCCGGCCGCCGATCTGCGCCTGCGGCGAGATCGATCTGTGGGGGACGGTCGGGCCAAAGCAGAGCCAGATGCTCGCCGACTGGTACAGCCTGAGCCACATCGTCCATGGCTTTCTGTTCTACGGCGCGCTGCACCTGGCCGCGCCGCGCTGGCCGGTCGAGCGGCGCTTCCTGGTCGCGCTGCTGGTCGAGGCCGCGTGGGAGGTGATCGAGAACACCCCGGCGGTGATCGACCGCTACCGCGAGGCGACCGTCGCGCTCGGCTATTCGGGCGACAGCATTTTGAACAACATGAGCGACATCGCGATGATGGCCGTTGGATTTCTCGCCGCGCGCCGCTTGCCGCTGTGGGCGTCGGTTGCGGTAGTCCTAGTGCTCGAGCTGATCCCGCTGCTCGTCATCCGCGACAATCTGTTCCTCAATGTGTGGATGTTGCTGGCGCCCAATCAATCGGTGCTCGAATGGCAGTCTGGAGCTTAGGGCACGATTCGGCGCGCAAAGCATTGAACGCTGCGTACAATTTTTTTGGAGACGGCTGGTGAAGCGGATTGCAATGTTCCTCGGCGGCCTGTGCCTGGCGACCTGGTCGCCGCCCCCGCACATGCCGGCGAAGTCTTCGGCGGGCTGTACGTTCACGACATCAAATCGCCGCTGACTCAAAGCAATTTCGAGGGCGGCATGGATGTCCAGATCGGCTGGCGCGGCGGCCGCATCGGCCCGACCCCGCTGCAGCCTTATGCGTTCGCTGCGCTCAACACCGCGGGCAACACCAATTACGGCGCCGTCGGCATCTCGGCCAAATTCGGCAACAAGCTCTACGTCCGCCCCGGGCTGGGGGTCGCCGTCCACACCGGCTCCTCGGGCAATTTCCAGCGCACCGATCGGATCGCCTTCGGCTCGCGAATCCTGTTCGCTCCCGAGCTCGGCGTCGGCACCCAGCTCAATGACCGCGTCAGCGTCGAGGCGAGCTGGGTCCACATGAGCCACGCCCAGCTGTTCGGGCGCCAGAACCCCGGCATCGACAATGTCGGCCTGCGGATCAACGTCGCCTTCTAGAGGCAGCGCATCAATTCTCCAGCGGAGCCGCGGGTCAGGCTGAACGGACCGAGGATCGTGCCGTCCTCAAGCCGGCCGCTGAGAGTCATCCGGTCCCCCTCGACCGTGCCCAGATAGGTTGCCGGGTGGCTGGTGAAGACCTGGCCGATCCGCACCGGTCCGCCTTGCCCCGGACGGTGCGAACCACTGGCGGTGAAGCGGCCGTTGGGCGCCGGGATGATCGCTGTGTCGATGGTCCCCGACGCGCAATCATATTCGATGGTCCCAAGCCCGCCCTGAAGCATCAGGCTGATGTGCGGCCCGCCCCACTGGCCCGACAGATGCGTCGGCGGCTGGGGCACCATCGCGCAGGCTCCGAGCCCCGCGGCCGCGGCCAGCACGAGCGCCGCGCGCCTCACATTCGGCGCGCCGTGTCGAGGTGGCGTCGGATGATCGGCACCGCGTTCTTCGCCACCGGCCGCAGGGTCGCGCTTTCGCCGCGCGCCGCGAAATCGCTGTGCAGCTTCAACGCCGCCTGGTGAACCGCGATCTGCTGGCGACGAAAAGTCGCGTCGAAATCGCTGCTCGCGCTCAACTCGTCGAGCATCGCCTGGTGCCTCGGCAGCAGGCTTGCCGACGGCAGCAGGTTGAGCCTTCGTCCGGCCAGCGACAGCTGCGCCGAGGTGCCGGTATGACCGGCGATCATCATCCGCGCGAAATCGCGGTGGCGCGGGTTCCGGGCCCGGGCCAAAGCCAGCTCCGACGAGCGGATCTCATAAAGGTCGATCGACGAGGCCATCGCCATGTAATCTGCGGCGAACAGCGGCCGGACGACCACCGGCGGCCGAGTCCGCGACGCGGTCGCCGGCGACCGCTCCCGAGGCGCGTCGCTGGTCCCGCAGGCGGCGAGCGCCGCGGCGGCGGTTGCAGCGAAGACGATTCGAACGATACGCATTGGCGGAACTCCTTGCTGCTTAGCGGCCGACCATGTTCTCGGGCCGGACGGCCCGGTCGAACGTCTCCTCGTCGACCAGCCCGAGCTCGAGCCCCGCTTCCTTGAGCGTCAGCCCCTTCTTGTGCGCGTGCTTGGCGATCGCCGCGGCATTGTCGTAGCCGATCTCGGTCGCCAGCGCGGTCACCAGCATCAGCGACCGGTTCATCAGCTCGGCGATGCGCTGCTCGTCGGGCTCGAGGCCCTCGAGCGCGCGCTCGGTGAAGCTCTC
This sequence comes from Sphingomicrobium sp., assembly GCA_050998435.1. Taxonomy (GTDB): domain Bacteria; phylum Pseudomonadota; class Alphaproteobacteria; order Sphingomonadales; family Sphingomonadaceae; genus Sphingomicrobium. The sequence goes on from JBPCQE010000071.1 coordinate 3,543, forward strand.
GATGCCGGTTGCGAGCAAGCTGATCGAGCGCAGCACATTGGCTCCGATCAGCGGCTTGAACACGTTCAGTTCGAGATGCCCCTGCATCCCGCCGACCGTCACCGCGACGTGATTGCCCATCACCTGGGCGGCGACCATGGTCAGCATTTCGGCCTGGGTCGGATTGACCTTGCCGGGCATGATCGAGCTTCCCGGCTCGTTTTCCGGAAGCTTCAACTCGCCCAGCCCGCAGCGCGGGCCCGAGCCCATCAGGCGGATGTCGTTGGCGATTTTGTTCAGCGACACGGCGAGCGTGTTGAGCGCCCCGGACAGGTCGACCAATGTGTCGTGCGCGGCCATCTCGGCGAACTTGTTGGGCGCGCTGGTGAACGGCAGCCGGGTCAGATTCGCCATCTCCGCGGCGAACGCCTCGCCGAACTCCCTGGGCGCGTTGAGCCCGGTGCCGACCGCGGTGCCGCCCTGGGCAAGCCGACAGAGCCTGGGCATCAATTGCTCGAGGCGCTCGACATTGTCGCCGAGCTGCGCCGCATAGCCGGAGAATTCCTGGCCCAGAGTCAGCGGGGTCGCGTCCTGCAAATGGGTCCGGCCGATCTTGACGATCCCGTCCCAGCGCCGGGCGAGATCGGCCAGCTTGTCGCGCATGCCCTTGATCGCCGGCAGCAGCCTGGAATGGACGGCACGCGCCGCCGCGACGTGCATCGCGGTCGGGAAGCTGTCGTTCGACGACTGGCTCTTGTTGACATGGTCGTTGGGATGGACCGGCTCCTTGCCGCCACGGTTGCCGGTCAGGGTCTCATTGGCGCGACCGGCGATCACCTCGTTGGCGTTCATGTTCGACTGGGTGCCCGACCCGGTCTGCCAGATGACGAGCGGGAATTGGCTGTCGAGGTCGCCGCGAGCGACTTCCCCCGCCGCCAGCTGGATCGCCTCGGCGATCTGCGGGTCGAGCAGCCCCAGGCGCGCATTCACCCGGGCGGCCGCCTGCTTGATGAAGCCCAGCGCATGGACGATTTCGACCGGCATGCGCTCGTCGGGGCCGAACGGGAAATTGCCGATCGAGCGCTCGGTCTGGGCGCCCCAATAGCTGTCGGCCGGAACGTCGATCGGCCCGAAGCTGTCGGTCTCGGTGCGGGTCGCGGCCATTATTTCTTGCGCGTGAAGTCCACTGAAACGACGTTGGACCCGTCATCCGCCGTCTCGCCGGTCTGGTCGGTCTCGCCCAGCTCGCCGGCCTCGCTGACCGGGATGTCGTTTTCGGCCGCTTCATGCTCCTGCTGGAGCTCGGGCGCGGCGTCGGCGTGGAAGGTCAGCGAGAACTCGACCGCCGGGTCGTGGAACTGGGTGACCGCGGCGAACGGCACTTGAAGCGTCGACGGCACTCCGCCGAACGACAATCCGACGGTGAACATGTCGTCCTCGACCTTCAGGTCCCAGAAGCGGTGCTGGATGACGATCGTCATCTCGTCGGGAAAGCGCTCGATCAGATGCTTGGGGATCGACACTCCGGGTAGGCGGGTCTTGAACGTGATGTAGAAATGATGGCTGCCGGGCAGTGCCCCGGTCCGCTCGACCTCGCCGAGCACCCGCCCGACGACGTCGCGCAGCGCCTCCTGGACGATTTCGTCGTACGGGATCAGGCTCTCGGGCGCATCGTCGCTCATCGCCTTTCCGGTGGTAGCGCGGCGGCGTTGCCGGTCAAGCCGATTGCGCGAGCCGAGACCGTTGGCGTCCCTCACAATTGACTTGACGCGGCTCCCGGCCCGGCGACAGTCAAGGTCATGCCCATCGACCCGACGCAACCCTATGACGACGCTAATGTCTTTGCGAGGATCCTGCGCGGCGAGCTGCCGTGCAAGAAGGTCTATGAGGACGAGCATGCGCTCGCCTTCCACGACATCAACCCGTTGGCGCCGGTCCATATCCTGGTGATCCCCAAAGGCGCCTACGTGTCGTGGGACGACTTTGCCGAGCGGGCGTCGGAGGCCGAGATTGCCGGCTTCGTCCAGGCGATCGGGCTGGTCGCCCGCGATGCCGGAATGGTCGTCCAGGGCTATCGGCTGCTGTCCAACGTCGGCAAGCGCTCGGGCCAGGAGGTGCCGCACCTCCATGTCCACATTTTCGGCGGCCAGCCGCTCGGGCCCATGCTCGCCGGTTAGCGTTGGGGGATTGCCCTCGCCGTTTGAGCCGCTAGGCTCCCGCCGCATCACCAAAGCTTCGAGGGGACTTCGACCATGGCGACCGCAGCACCGAAGAGGAGCTTTCTGGGCCGGATCGGGCTTCGCAAGAGCGTCGCCCAGATCCAGGAAGAAACCCGGACCAGCGAGCTGAAGCGCACCCTCGGCCCGTGGAACCTGGTCTTCCTCGGCATTGGCTGCATCATCGGCGCCGGTATCTTCGTCCGCACCGGCAATGCCGCGGCGCTCCACGCCGGCCCGGCAGTGGTTCTTTCATTCTTGGTCGCCGGTATCGTCTGCGCCTTTGCAGGCCTGTGCTACGCCAAGCTGGCCTCGACCCTGCCGGTCTCGGGCTCCGCCTACACCTATAGCTATGCCACGATCGGCGAGTTCGCCGCCTGGGTGATGGGCGCGCTTCTGGTCCTAGAATATGGGCTTGCCGCTTCGGTCGTCGCGGTCGGCTGGTCGGGCTATGTGGTCAGCCTGCTCGGCGACTTCGGGCTTCTGATACCCCCGGAGCTGACCGGGCCGACCGGCTATCATTTGCAGAAGGACGGGGTCGACGTGCTCGTTAATGGCGCGCCGGTCGTTTATTTGTTCAATCTGCCGGCTTTCCTGGTCTCCGCTGCCCTTGCCATCCTGCTCGTCATCGGCGTTTCGGAATCGGCCAAGTTCAACAATGTCATCGTCACCATCAAGGTGACGGTGCTGGTCGCGTTCATCCTCGTTGGCGGCGCGATCATCCTTTCCAACATGTCGACCTTCACCCCCAATTGGGATCCATTCATTCCGCCGCCGACCGGCGAAAAGGGTGAGTTCGGCTGGAGCGGCATTTTGCGCGCGGCATCGATCGTGTTCTTCGCCTACATCGGCTTCGAAGCGGTCTCGACCGCCGGGCAGGAGGCCAAGAACCCGGCCAAGGACATGCCCTTCGGGATCATCGGCTCCCTCGTCGTGTGCACGATCATCTACATTTTGGTGTCGATCGTGATGACTCTGATCGTTCCCTACAACACGCTCAACGTGCCCGATCCGGTTGCGGTCGCGGTCGATGCCTTTGGTCCTGAATGGGCGTGGTTCGCCAAGACCATCAAGATCGGCGCGATCATTGGCCTGACCTCGGTCATCTTGGTGCTGATGTACGGCCAGACGCGCATTTTCTACACCATGGCCCGCGACGGTCTGTTGCCGAAATTCTTCTCGCGAGTGCACCCCAAGTTCCGCACACCGTGGATCAACACCTTGGTCGTCGGGCTCGCCGTCGCCTGCGCCGCCGGCTTCTTCGACATCAACTTCCTCGGCGACGCGACGTCGGTCGGCACGCTCGCGGCATTCGGAATCGTCTGCCTGACCGTGATCTGGCTGCGGCGGACTCACCCGGATATCAAGCGCGGCTATCGGGTGCCGCTCTATCCCATCGTGCCGGCGCTTGGGATCGTCAGCTGCTTCGCCCTGATCTTCACCGTGGAATCGCGGGTGCTGATCTTCTTCGCCTGGTACGTCGTCGCCGCGATCGTGCTCTACTTCGTCTACGGCATGCACAATTCGGAGCTCGCCAAGGGCCATCCGGTGACCGCCGACGGCGAGACGCCCTACTTCCCCGAGGATTCGCCCCACGACGAAACCGGCAAGCCGATCATCCGGCCGTAGGCTGGCGGCATTCGAGACTCAGGGCGGTCCAGCGATGGGCCGCCCTTTTTCTATCGGAGCAAATCTCCGGCCAGCGCCTTCAAATCCGCTTCGGGCCGGGCGCCGTAATGCTGGATCACTTCGGCCGCCGCGATCGCTCCGAGCTTCAGCGATCGCTCGAGCCCCAGCCCGCGCGCCTCGCCGACCAGGAAACCCGCCGCGAACAGATCGCCGGCGCCGGTCGTATCGACGACCTGCTCGACGGGCTCGGCCGGCACTTCCGCCCGCTCGCCGCCGCGAGTCGCCAGAGCGCCCTTTTCGCTGCGGGTGACGACCAGAGTCTCGACCTTGCCCTGATAGGCGCCGATCGCGGTCTCGAGGTGCGCAACTCCGGCCATCGCCTGGATCTCCGCCTCGTTGGCGAACAATATGTCGATCCGCTGATCGTCGATCAGCGCGTTGAAGCCGTCGCGGTGGCGCTCGATGCAGAAGCTGTCCGACAGCGTGAAGGCGACCTTTCGGCCGGCGCTGCGGGCGACCTCGATGGCGCGGATCATCGCGTAGCGCGGAGTCTCCGGGTCCCACAGATAGCCCTCGAGGTAGAGCATCGCCGAATCGGCGATCTGCGCCTCGTCGAGCGCGCTCGCCGGCAAATGCTGGGCGGCGGCGAGGAAGGTGTTCATGGTACGGTGCCCGTCGGGCGTCACCAGCACCATCACGCGCCCGGTCGGCACTCCGAAATCGGCCGGCGGGGTGGTGAACTCGACGCCGGCGGAGCGCAGGTCGTGGATGTAGAATTGCCCGAGCTGGTCCGGCGCGACCTGGCCGATAAAGCCCGCTCGGGCGCCAAACGCGGCGACCCCCGCCGCGGTGTTGCCCGCCGACCCGCCGCTGACTTCGCGCGCCGGGCCCATGTGCGCGTACAGCCGCTCGGCCTCCTCGGCGTCGATCAGCCGCATCGACCCCTTGGTCAGCCCTTCGGCGTCGAGAAAGGCGTCGTCGGTGTCGGCGATCACATCGACGACCGCATTGCCGATCGCCAGGACGTCGAGGCGGGAGGAATTCATAAGCGCTCCGGAGTTGAGGAGGGTCATCCTTGCGAGGAGCGAAGCGACGAAGCAATCCAGTTTGTTGGCCGGATTGCTTCGTTTCGCCCGCAGGGACTAAGGTGCGCCATGCGCCGCTGCCTAGCTTTCGCTGTCCTGCTGCTCGCCGGCTGCGCGACCGCTCCCACCCCGCCGCAACCTCAGCGACCCCAGCCAGTGCCCGTGAGGCTGCCGCCGCCGCCGCTGCGCGGCGAGCTGATTGGAATGACCGCCTCCGAGCTGATCCAGCGGCTGGGCACCCCCGCGCTGCAAATCCGCGAAGGCCGCAGCCTCAAGCTTCAGTTCCGAGGCTCGAGGTGCATCCTGGATGCGTATTTGTACCCGGCGGGCGACGCTTCAGGGCCGGAGCGGGTCGCCCATGTCGACGCTCGGCTGCGCTCGGGCGCGGAGACCGATGCGAGGATCTGCGTCGCGGGGATGTCGCGGGCCTGAGTCAGCCGCTCCATTGCCCAATCGGCGGCTTCCGCGACCACCGGGTCGGAGTCGGCGAGATGCGGCGCGACGTCCTTGACCAGCGCCGGATCGCCGCTGTTGCCCGCCGCGATCAGGCAGTTTCGAACCAGCCGATTGCGCCCGATGCGCTTGATCGGGGAGCCGGCGAACTTCGCTCGGAACGCCGCGTCGTCGAGCGCCAGCAGGTCGCCGAGGCGCGGCGCTGCGAGCTCCGCTCGAGGCAGGAAGGCCTGGTTGGCGGCCGCCGCGGTCGCGAAGCGGTTCCACGGGCACGCCGCGAGGCAATCGTCGCAGCCGTAGATGCGGTTGCCCATCGCCTCGCGGAACTCATTCGGGATCGGCCCTCGATGCTCGATCGTCAAATAGGAGATGCAGCGCCGGGCATCGATCCGGTGGGCATCATCGAACGCGTCGGTCGGGCAAACATCGAGGCAGCGCGTGCAGCTTCCGCAGTGGGGCGAGGTGGGTTCGTCCGGCTCGAGCTCCAAGCTGGTCAGGATGATCCCAAGGAACAGCCAGCTGCCGTGCTCGCGCGACACGAGGTTGGTGTGCTTGCCTGGCCAGCCGATTCCGGCCGCCGCGCTCAGCGGCTTTTCCATCACCGGCGCGGTGTCGACGAACACCTTGAGCTCGGACGGGACTTGATCGACGATGAACCTCGCGAGCGCCTTCAGCCCTTTCTTGACCGTCTTGTGATAGTCGCCGCCCTGCGCATAGGCGGAGATGCGCCCGAGGCTCGGCCGGTCGGCCAGCGCCAGCGGATCGGCGGCCGGCGCGTAGCTCATCCCGAGCGCGATCGCCGAGCGCGCGTCGGGCCACAAGGCGAGCGGCGACGAGCGCTGCTCCGAGCGCTCCTCCATCCAGCCCATGGTGCCGTGGTGGCCGGCGGCCAGCCAGCGCTTGAGGTTGAGCCCCGCCTCTCCGGCCGAGTCGGCGCGCGCGAACCCGCAGGCGACAAAGCCGAGCCGCTCCGCTTCCGCGCGGATCGCTTCCTTGAGGGTTGCGCTGTTATCCACATCCGCTCACTACTCCGTTCGCCCTGAGCTTGTCGAAGGGCTGTCCGAGTTGCATCAGGAAAAACAGTGCTTCGACAGGCCCAACATCCGGTCAACTTGGACGAGCCGGCCGTCGAGGCCACCGACCTGATCAAGGACTTCGGCGACAAGCGCGCGGTCGACGGCATCAGCCTCGCGGTGCCGGCCGGCTCGATCTACGGGATGCTCGGACCCAACGGCGCCGGCAAGACCACCACTCTGCGGCTGCTGCTGGGGATCATCGACCCGTCCTCCGGGACCCGGCGGCTGCTGCGCCGCGAGCGGCCGCTCGATGCGGCCAGCGAGGTCGGCTATTTGCCCGAGGAGCGCGGCCTTTATCCGAGCATGACGGCGCGCGATGCGATCGCTTTCATGGGGGCGCTTCGCGGGCTGCCGCTCAAGGAGGGCCGCCGCCGCGCCGACGACCTCCTCGCCGGCCACGCGCTCGGCGAGTGGGCTCGAAAGCCGATCCGGACCCTGTCCAAGGGCATGGCGCAGACGGTCCAGCTGCTCGGCACCATCGTCCACCGCCCGCGGCTGATCGTTCTCGACGAGCCGTTTTCCGGGCTCGACGCGATCAACCAGGCCAAGCTCGAGGACTTGATCCGGGCCGAGGCTCGGGATGGGGTTACGGTGATCTTCTCGACGCATGTGATCGCCCACGCCGAGCGGCTGTGCGAGCGGATCGCGATCATCGCCGGCGGCAAGGTCGTCTTCGCAGGCGGGGTCGACGAGGCGCGCGACCGGCTTCGGCCGATCGTCCGGCTGCGCACGCGCTCGGACGGCGGGCCATGGCGCTCGGCGATCCCGGCCGATGCCCGCCATGAGCGCGGCGAGTGGGTGTTCGAGTTGCCGCCCGGCGGCCCGGAACCGCTGCTCAAAGCGCTGCTCGACGGCAACGCCGGGATCGAGACCCTGGCGATCGAGCGGCCGGGCCTTCACGACGCCTTTGTCGCGATTGCCGGCGACGCGGCCGCGGCGGCAATGGGCGATCACGGCGAGCCGGCGTAATGGCGAACTTGCTCCGCTCCGCGTTCGTTATCGCCCGCCGCGACTTTACCGCGACGGTCTTTTCCAAAACATTCCTGTTCTTCCTGCTGGGCCCGCTGTTCCCGGTGATGATGGGGGTGATCTTCGGGGGCATCAGCGGCGCAGCGATCAGCGAGGCCGAACGGCCGGTGGTCGCCGTCGTCGCCAATGACTCCGATTTTCGAGCGCTCGCCGAGGCGCGGAAGCGCCTCGACGACGCGGTGACTTCATCGTCGATGCTGCAATTGAGCCACGAGCGGCCGCAGCCCGACGCAGAAGCGCAGCGCAAGCGGCTGCTGGCGTCGGAATCGCCGCCGGTGATCGCCGTGCTCGAGGGCGGTCTCGACCAACCGCGGCTGATCGGCGGAGTCGAGGCGGAAGGCACGACCATCCGCCATCTCCGCTTCCTGACCCACGTCGCTCGGCGCGACCGTCTTGCGCCGGCGGGAGAAGTGGATGTTCAGCTGTCGAAGGCCAGGCGCTCGTCCGGTTCGCTGGCGCCGGCCCGGGCGCTGACCGCGCGCGCCGGCCAGATGGTGCTGTTCCTGCTCACCATCCTGTTGTCCGGAATGCTGCTCTCCCAGCTGATCGACGAGAAAGCGAACAAGATTATCGAGGTCCTTGCCGCGGCCGTGCCGATCGACGCGATCTTCCTCGGCAAGCTGTTCGCGATGCTGGTCATGTCGTTGCTTGGAATCGCCGTGTGGACCGCGGCGGGGGCCGCGACGATCGCCCTGCTGACCGGCCAAAGCCTGTCGGCGCTGCCGCCGCCGGCGGTGGGCTGGCCGGCGTTCCTCACTCTGGCCGTGGTCTATTTCATGATGAGCTATCTGATCCTCGGCTCGGTGTTCCTCGGCATCGGCGGGCAGGCGTCGACCGCCCGCGAAGTGCAGACATTGTCGATGCCGGTGACCATGGCCCAGGTTGTCGTGTTCGCGCTTGCCGCGACCGCCGTCGGAGTGCCCGACAGCCCCCGCGCGCTCGCCGCCGCGGTGTTCCCTCTGTCCTCGCCGTTCGTGATGATTGCGCGCGCCGCCGAGCAACCCGAGCTCTGGCCGCATCTGGTCGCGATCGCGTGGCAGGTCTTGTGGGTGGCGCTGATCCTGCGTGTCGCTTCGCGGATCTTCCGCCGAAGCGTCCTCAAGTCCGGCCCCTCGCGCTCGTTCTGGAGGCGCGCCGCGAAAGCCTAGGCGATCGCCGCCCGCGCCATGTCCTCGAGCTTCGCCATCAGCGCGCGGTGCGGGAACGGGCCGTGGCTGATCCGCGCGACTCCGGCGCTCGCCCACACCGCTTTCTCGGGCGCCCCGGGGAAGGCAATCACGTTGAGCGGCAGCGGCACTTCCCGGACGATCCGCTCGATCTGCCGCGGGTCCGACAGGCGCGGCACGAACAAGCCGCTGGCGCCGGCATCGGCGAACGCCCGGCCGCGGTCGATCGTCTGGTCGACCAGCGCCGAGTCGTAATTCTGGGTCTTGAGATAGAGGTCGGTGCGGGCGTTGATGAAGAACGCTTCACCCACCGCCAGGCGGATCGCTTCGATCCGCTTGACCTGTTCCTTGAGCGGGTGGAGGCCTTCCCCGCCGATCACCTGGTCCTCGAAATTGCAGCCGACCGCGCCCGTCGCCACCAGCCGAACGACGTTCGCCGCGGCCTTGGCCGGATCGACCGAGTAGGCGCTTTCGAAGTCGACGGTCACCGGCACGTCGACCGCGTCGACGATGCGCCGGGCGTTGGCCAATGCGAAGTCGAGCGGCACCTGCTGCCCGTCGGGCCAGCCGTTGGCGTCGGCGACTGGGTGGCTGCCGGTCGCCAGCGCTTTCGCTCCGGCGCGAACGACCGCCTGAGCGCTGCCGACATCCCAGATGTTGTAGAGGACCACGGGGTCGCCCGGGACGTGCAGCGCCGCGAAGTCCTGGAATTTGCTCGCCACGCCGCGCGCTCCCGTCAAATCCGGGACGGGTAGGCCGGCCGGATGTCGACCGGGATATGGGTCATCGTGCCGATCACCTGGCTCGCCTCGGCATCGAGTGCTCCGAAGCGGTCGAGGAACGCCTTGGTCCCGGCATAATTGCCGTCGCCCTGCCGCCGGACGATCTCGCCGACCAGGTCGCGGATGGCGCCGTCGATCTTAGCCTCGTCGATCCGGAAGCGCTTGGCTTGGCCGTCCCAGACGATCGCGCCCTTGTCGCGCAAATATCGATATTGCATCGCCGCGCCCTTGCCGTGCGCCTCGTTGGTACCGAAGCGCATCGCCCGGAACAGGCCGGCGACGTAGGTCGCTCGGATCTGCGGCCGGTCGGCGGCCGGGACGACGCCTTTGTCCATCATGTGCATGACGTTGTAGGCGCCCATGACGTCGGCCTTGGCTTCCTCGAAGCCGCTGGCGAGCTCCTTCAATTCCTTGTCGACGGTAGTCGAGCGGCCGCCGACTTTGATCGTCCCCGGCCCCAGGCTGTGCGCCAGTTCGTGGAACAGCGTTTCCATGAACATGTAGCGCTGGGTGACGTTGGCGGCTTGCTCGGGAACCAGCACAAGGCTGCCCATCGGCTTCAGGATTCGGTCGTATTTTGCGCCGAGCACGTTGCGCAGGATGACTTTCTTGGCGCCCTTTGCCTCGCGCACCTTTTCGTCGTTGGGCAGGTTGAAGGCGATGGTCTGGACGCCCGGCACATTGTCGCCGCCGCCATGGACCTGGTCGGCGACCACCAGCGGCGATTCAAACCCGCGCTGGAAGTTCTTGTACTTGGCATCGACCGGAAGGTTCGCCTCCATGCCGCGCAAATGGCCCTTGTAGACGTCGAGCGCCTGCGACTCGTTCGGGTTGCGGAGCGTCACGAACGCCTCGAACGCGGTCTTCCGGCCGTAGAGCGTGTCGGTGTAGACCTCGTACGGGCCGATCGCGATCTCGATCGGGGTTCCGGTCAAGTCCATCCAGGCGAGCTCGGATTCGAAATAATCATCGGTCCGGAAGGCCTTGGCCCGAAGCGTCAGGAACTTCTTCAACGACGCATTGCCGGTCTTCGCCGCGGCCTGCTCGAGCAGCTTCGCCGCCGGCTCGAGCCATTGCTTATATTCCTGGCTGTAGGGCACGGCGACCAGCCGCTCGCCCTGCCGCTTGACCACCGTATACGGGCCGGTCAGCGCTTCGGCCTCGCCGGGGTGCGCCTTCAGATAGGCGTCGAATTGCTCCTTGGTGAGGTCGGCCGGATAGAAGTTCGCACCCGGCGGCTTGGGCTGCTGGCCGAAGAACGACTTATCCTCGTCGAGGCTGTCCCACGGCCCGAAGAAGGTGTCGAAGCGGTCGAGCAAGTCGGCGTCGTTCCTCGCCGCGACGTCGGCCCGCAGCTTGTCGTAGTTCGGGGTCGCCTGGCGCTTGTAGATTTCGCTCATCAGGTCGCCCGCCTGGATCAGCAAATTGACCACCTCGCGCTCCTCGGCAGTGAGGAAGCTGGTGTCCGGGTTCATCTCGACCCGGGCGAGCTTGGCGACCGCGGCCGGCTGCGCGCCCTCGGCGGCATCGCCGGTGGCGGTCGTCGTGTTGGTTTTCGTCGCCACGTCGCAGGCGGCGAGCGACAGGATCGAAAGGGCGGCGGCGGCTCCGAGCCAGCGGGTTTTGGTCATCGCGTCGGTCTAGCAGCGAGCGCGAGGCTTGGGCAAACGGCTATTCCGGGGCGGGACCGAGCTGCTGCCAAAGCTCGACCTTGACCCCGTCGGGATCGAGGATCCAGGCGAATCGGCCATAGTCCTCGTCCTGCCGGCCGAGGATGGCGATCCCCTTGGCCTCGAGGTCGGCGATCATCGAGTCGAGATCGTCGACGCGCAGGTTGATCATGAGGGCTGGTCGCTCGGGTCGAAATAATCACTGTCGGCCTTGAACGGCGAATGTAGGGAAAAACCTTCGGGATCGTCCTTCTTGAACGGGAACATCGCGCCCCACTCGCCGCCGACTCCTAGATTGTCCTGGTACCAAGCGCGGGTCGCGTCCGGATCCGCCACCTTGTAGAAGACGCCGCCAAGGCCGGTGATCCGCCCCATCTAGTGGACGAACCTCGCGACGACGTCGCGGTAGCTCCGGCTGACCTTCACCTGCGCTCCTGAATCCAGCACCAGGAAGCATTCGCCGTTGGTGTGCGGCTTGACCTGGCGAACCAGGTCGAGGTTGACGATGGTCGACCGGTGGACGCGCTGGAAGCGGCGCGGGTCGAGGCGTTTCTCGAGGTCCTTCATCGTCTCGCGAAGGATCAGCGTGTTGTCGCCGGTCTGGATGCACATGTAGTCGCCGGCGGCGTCGATCCGCTCGATCGTGTCGACATCGACCCGGAAGATCTGCCCCTGGTCCTTGATGTTGATCATCCGCTCGAAGCGGTTGGCCGCCGGAGCGTCGCCGGCGGTTTCCTCGGCCAGCGATTCCGCCGCCTCCGGCGCATGCTCGACCAGCGCTTCCTTCAAGCGCTCGACCTCTTCCGCGCCGCGCTTTTCGACCAGCCGCTGGCGCACCCGGTCCAGAGTCGCCGCCAGCCGGTCCTCGTCGACCGGCTTCATCAGATAGTCGACCGCCTGGGACTCGAACGCCCGCAGGGCATGGTCGCCGTAGGCGGTGACGAACACGAACAAGGGCGGCTCGACCTCCATCAGGCCCTGGATCACCGAGAAGCCGTCGAACCCCGGCATTTGGATGTCGAGGAAGACGAGATCCGGCTTGTGGGTCTTGATTGCCCGGATCGCCTCGCGGCCGTTGGCGGCGGTGGCGACCACCTCGACATCCTCGTGGGCCTGCAGCCGGAGCTGAAGACCCTGGGTGGCGAGCGGCTCGTCGTCGACCAAAATGGTCCGGATGCTCATCAATCCTGGTCTCCGCTCTCGAATGGAATCTCGATGATAACGCTGAACCCCCCGCGTTCGTTCTTTCTCGTCGTAAATGCGTGGGCCGCGCCATAGGCCTGCGCCAGACGGTCCCGAATGTTCGCCAGCCCGACTCCCGTCGAGGCGGTGGCGGTTAGCCCGGCATTCTCGCCGTCGCCATTGTCGGCGACTTCGATCCGCACCGCTTCTCCCTGCTGATGGGCGGTGATCCAGATGTCGGCGCCGCTTTCGCTCGCCGTCACCGCATATTTGATCGCATTCTCGATGAGCGGCTGGAGCAGCAGCGACGGCAGCCGCGCGCCGATCGTCTCCGACTCGATCTTGAAATGCGGCCGAAGCCGGTCCTCGAAGCGCATTTTCTCGATCTCGAGGTAGAGCTTCAACGTCTCCACCTCCTGCGCCAGGGTCACCTTGGCGGTCGGCTCATTGACCAATGTGTAGCGCAGGAACGACGACAGGCGAGCGAGCATCGCATTGGCGCGCTCGGTCTGCTTGAGAAGCACCAGGGTCGAGATCGAATTCAACGTGTTAAACAGGAAATGCGGGTTCAGCTGGTAGCGCAGCATCGCCAGTTGCGCGGTCGAGGCCTGGCTTTCGAGCCGCTCGCGCTGGTCGATCTGCTCCTCGAGCAGAAGGAAGTAATTGATCCCGTAGTAGAGCCCGGCCCACGCCGCCAGAAGTGCGAAATTGAGCAGGATCGAACCGAGATATTCGACCCCGACAGGCTTGAAGTCGGGTTTGATGAAGGTCGCGACACTCCACGTCTCGATGACCGAGAAGGCGCCCGAGGCGACGACCACCGCCGCCAGCGACAGCGCCACCGTCAACAGCGCCCGCATCGCGATCAGCCGCCGGAACAAGGTCGCCAGCAACAGCGTCAGCGAATATCCGGTGGCGGTCAGCAACAAGGTGTGGACCAGCCACATCCAGCCCATGGAATTGGCGAACCCGGTCAGCGACCGAAGGATGAAATACCCGCCCCACCCGATCGACTGGAGGATCCAGAACGCCCGGTTCTTGTCGGCGAAGAACGGCTGGTCGAGGCCGATACCCTCGGCGATCGGCGCGGCGGGCGACTGGATTCTGGGCGCGTTGGAGCGGTCCGCCCGTCTCGCCGGCCGCTGCTGCCGTTCCAGTGCCGCGCTGTCGGTCGCCATTGCCTGAGGATATAGGCGCGAAATTTCCTCATTGCGAGAAGCGCGGGTTCGCGGCAGTCCTTGGGCGAGGAGACATCCAGTGAACGAGCCGCAGCCTCGAGCGACCTTCCGCAGCATGGACGAGGGCACCCAGCAGGACTGGGCGGTGATCGGGACTCAGTTCATGGCCTATGCCACCGGCCTTCCCGACCGGGTGCTCGCCCATTTGCGGCTGCTCGACGGCGATTTCGGCGGCTTTCCGGTCGATCGGCTGCAGCACTCGCTGCAAACGGCGACCCGCGCCCACCGCGCCGGCGAACCTGAGGATTATGTCGTCATGGCGCTGATCCACGACATCGGCGACACGCTCGGCTCCTACAACCACCCGGATATCGGCGCCGCGGTTCTGAAGCCGTTCGTCGACGATCGGCTGCACTGGATCGCCGAGAAGCACGGCATCTTCCAGGGCTATTATTTCTTCCACTACATCGGCCTCGACCGCGACATGCGCGAGGCGTTCCGCGGCCACCCGCATTTCGAGGACACCGCCCGCTTCTGCGAAACCTACGACCAGGCGGCGTTCGACCCCGCCTACGACAGCGCTCCGCTGGAATTCTTCGAACCGATGGTCCGGCGCGTTTTCGCGGCACCGAAACGCTCGCTCTACGTTGGCATTGCCGAGTCCGGCTGAGGAAGCATTCGATGAAATTCTGGTCGCGAGCGGCGCTGGTCGCCGCAATGGTTCTGACGGCCGCGTGCCGGGTCACCGAGCAGGACAATGCCGCGCAATCCGCCGCCAACCAAGCGGCCGCGGTCGCTCCGATCCTGACGACCGCCGATGCCAACGACGTCCACAGCTTCGCCCGGCCGAAGGAAGCGCGGGTCCATCACGTCGCGCTCGACCTGGCCGTGGATTTCGATGCCAAGCGCATCGGCGGCACCGCGACCCTCGACATCAAGCGCCGTCCCGAGGCGAAAGAGATCATCCTCGATACCAAGGGGCTGGAAATCCAGGGCATCACCGACGGCGACGGCGAGCCGCTGACCTGGAAGGTCGGTGCCAGCGACCCCAACCTCGGCGCCCCGCTGGCGGTCGCGCTTCGTGCCGACACCAACCGGCTGGTCATTCGGTACAAAAGCGCGCCCGAGGCCGAAGCGCTGCAGTGGCTGACCCCCGAGCAGACGGCGGGCAAGAAGCGGCCCTATCTGTTCAGCCAGGGCCAGGCGATCCTCAACCGAAGCTGGATCCCGACCCAGGATTCGCCTGGAATCCGTCAGAGCTGGGAAGCCAGGATCCG
>JBPCQE010000118.1:0-4606 GCA_050998435.1 Sphingomicrobium sp.
CGCGGGGTGACTCGCTTGTTCTGCCGCCGCGACCTGTTCGCGATCTGCGAAGTGCCGCTGCCCAACGGCCGGCGGGCCGACATGATGGCGATCGACCCCAAGGGCGCGCTGACGATCGTCGAGATCAAGGTCGCCAAGGCCGACCTGGTCAACGACTGCAAGTGGACCGACTATCTCGACTATTGCGACCATTTCTACTGGGCGGTGCCGCCGTTCCTCGCCGCGGTGCTCGAGCACGAGCGTTTTCTGCCCGGCGCGGCGGGCCTGATTGTCGCCGACCGCTACGATGCGGCGATCATGCGCGACGCGCTCCACCGGCCGCTGGCTCCGGCGCGGCGCAAGGCGGAGCTATTGCGCTTCGCCCGCCGGGCCGCTCGGCGCCTGTCGGCGCAAATCGACCCGACGCTTGGCGAGGGCAGCTAGGCCTTCGGCTTTCTGGCCTCGATCAGTTTCAGGATTTCGCGCGTTCGAGTGTCGCGCTTGGCGTAATCGCGCGCCGACAGGCCGGCCGCGGAATCGGTCCGGTCGGGATCGGCGCCGGCTCCGAGCAGAAGCCGGACGATCGCCGCCTGGCGCTGCTGTACGGCGACGATCAGCGCCGTCTCGCCCATCCGGTTGACGGCGTCGACCTTGGCTCCGAGCTCGACCAATGTGGCGGCGCCGCCTCCAAAGCCGACGCGGGCGGCGGCGATCAGCGGCGTGTCGCCGTTGCGAGCGGCAAGATTGGGATCGGCGCGCTCGCTCAGCAGGAACATCGCCCACTCTTCGTCGCGGCGCGAGATGGCGACGATCAGCGCGGTTTCGCCTTTCTCATCGCGGGCGTTCATGATCGCCGGGCCGCGCGCCCGAAGCAGCTCCATCGCCTCGTTGCCGTCGCGGTCGCGCACCGCCTGCACGAATTTCTGGCCGTCGAAGCCGCTGCTCTGCGCCCCCGCCGGAGCGGCCAGCAGCAGAGCGGCCAATGCCGGCGCCGCCCGTTTCACCCAGTTCATAGGTCCTTGATCCCCAACAGCTCGAGCTTGATCGGCAAGCGATAGCAGACCATGGATAAGCTTGTCATGAACAAGGCCCCTCGATTGTCGAAGCAAGCGCCATTGTCGAACCAAGCGCCGTTCTGGGAGCGGCCGCTGGCCGAGCTCGACCGCGGTCAGTGGGAGGCCCTGTGCGACGGCTGCGGCCGGTGCTGCGTCCACAAGCTCGAGGATGAGGACACCGGGATCCTCTATCTGACAAACGTCGCCTGCAAGCTGCTCGACGGCTCCAACGGCCGCTGCACCGACTACAAGAGCCGCAAGCGTCTGGTGAGCGATTGCGTGACCCTCGAGCGGCGCAACCTCGGCTCGCTTGATTGGCTTCCGGAAACCTGTTCCTATCGCCTGCGGGCGAACGGAGAGCCGCTGCCTGAATGGCATTATCTGGTCTCCGGGAGCCGCGAGAGCGTCCACCAGGCGGGCCAGTCGACGCGCGGCTGGACGGTCAGCGAGGACGATGCGGGGGAACTGGAATTCCATGTCGTCGAGCGGGCGCTCTGAGCAGCTAGCGGTCCATCCGGGACTGCCGGTGCCCGTCGAAATCCGCCCGGTGCGCGGCGCCCGGCGGTTGCGGCTGCGGTTCGACGAGCGCCGCGGTGTGCTCAAGCTGACCTGCCCGATGCGCACCAGCCGGCGGGCAGCGCTGGCCTGGGCCGCCGAGCAGCGCGAGTGGGTCGACACGCAGCTCGCCGACATGTTGCCCGCCGAGCCGTTCGCCTCAGGCGAGCGAATTCCGATCGAGGGGCGCGAGACTCGGCTGGTGTGGGCGCCGGGGGAGGCGCGCATCCCGCGCCGGGACGGCGAGGAGCTGCGCTGCGGCGGGCCCGAGAGCGTTTTCCAGCGGCGGGTCGAAACCTATCTCAAGCGGCTGGCGCTCGAAACGCTTTCGCGCGAGACTGCGGAGTTCGCTGCGGCGGCCGGGGTGTCGCCGCGCTCTGTCACCGTCGGCGACGCCAACACCCGCTGGGGCAGCTGCTCGGCCGAGCGGCGGATCCGCTACAGCTGGCGGCTGATTCTCGCCCCTCCGGCGGCGCGACGATACGTCGTCGCGCACGAGGTCGCCCACCTCGTCCATCTCGACCACGGGCCGCGCTTCAAGGCGCTCGAGGAGACCTTGTTCGACGGCGACGTCGCCGCGGCTCGGGCGCTATTGCGGCGGGTCGGGCCGCGGCTGAAGCGGATCGGGCGCCGGCACTGATCGCGGCGGCATTGTCCGCGGCACAGTCGGCGGCGCCGGCTGAGGCTGCGGAGGGCGCTGGCCACCGCTTCGAAGGATTTCGTCCGCCCACCCTTGCGGCGGGGCTTCGCCGGGCTGGACGACGCCGGGCTGGACCGACCCCGGTTCGAGCGGGACGATCGGGTTGCCGTCGGCGTCGACCATTGGCTCCGCCCCGACCTCCTCGGGCGGAAGCCCCCAGATTTCCTCCTCGGGTTCGAGCTGCCAGTCGGGGATCGGCACTTCGGTCTCGAACTGCTCGACCGGGCGGCGGGCGACGGCGACGACCATGAAATCGTGGAACGCGCGCGCCGGGGCGGTCCCACCCTGCAGGCCCCCGACCGGGCGGGCGTCGTCGCGGCCCATCCACACACCGGCGGTGACGCCGCTCGAGAAGCCGATGAACCAGCCGTCCTTGTTGGAGCTGGTGGTTCCGGTCTTGCCGGCGACCGGCCGGCCGATCTGGGCCGCTCGGCCGGTTCCGGTCAGCACCGCCGACTGCAGCAGGTCGGTCATTTCCGCCGCGACCCACGGAGCGACCAGCACCCGATCTTCGCTGCCTTCGTGCTGGAAAAGCTGGCGCCCTTCGGCGGTCACCACTCGGCGGATCGCGTAGGGCGAGACCGCAACTCCGCGGTTGGCGACCGAGGCGAAGGCGCGGGTCATGTCGATCAGCCGAACGTCGCTGGCGCCAAGCACCATCGAAGGGTAAGTCGAGATTTTGCCGCTGATCCCGAACCGCCGGGCCATATCGGCGATGGTCGCGAAGCCAAGCTCGGCGCCGATCTTGGCGCTGATCGTGTTGATCGATCGCGCGAAGGCTTCGCGCAGGGTGACCGATCCCTGGTGGGTGCGGGTCGAGTTGCGCGGCCGCCAGCCGTCGATCTCGATCGGCTCGTCGACCAGGCTGTCGGTCGGCTTCATTCCCGATTCGAGCGCCGCCAGATAGACGAAGAGCTTGAACGCCGAGCCGGGCTGGCGCTGGGCCTGGGTGGCCCGGTTGTACAAAGAGTCGACATAGTCGCGGCCCCCGACCAGCGCCCGGACGGCGCCGTCGCGGTCGAGCGCGACCAGCGCTCCCTGCGCGGTGCGCGGGGTGTGGGCGGCGATCGCCCGGTCGGCTGCCCGCTGCATGTTGGTGTCGAGCGTCGTCCAGACGTCGATCGGCTCGCTGGTTTCGTCGATCAGCGTATCGAGCTGCGGTAGCGCCCAGTCGGTGAAGTAGCGGACGCTGTTCTGTTTGGTGGTCGGCTGCAGGCGAATTTCCGCCGGATCGACCGACGCCGCGGCGGAAGCGCTGACGAAGCCGTTCTCGACCATCGAATCAAGGACGATGCTCGAACGGCGCCGAGCGGCCTCGGCATCGGCGGTCGGCGAATAGTTCGACGGCGCCTTGACCAGCCCGGCGATGATCGCCGCTTCGCCGAGCGACAAAGTGTCGGCGCTGTGGCCGAAAAAGCGCCGGGAGGCCGCATCGATGCCGTAGGCGCCGCCGCCGAAATAGACCCGGTTCAGATACAGCTCGAGGATCTGGTCCTTGCTGAATTTGCGCTCCAAAGCGAGCGCCAGGACACCCTCCTTGAGCTTGCGGCCGAAGGTCCGGCTGTTGGTCAGGAAGATATTGCGCGCCAGCTGCTGGGTGATGGTCGAGCCGCCTTGCCGCCAGGCGCCGGTGTCGACGCGCACCCTGATCGACCGGGCGATGCCGAGCGGATCGACTCCGACGTGGCTTCGAAAGCGTTTGTCTTCGATGGCGATCATCGCCGTTCGCATCTGCGGCGGGATCTGCTCGTAGCGCAGCCACTTGCCGAAGCTCGGGCCCAGCGACACCAGTACGGTGCTGTTACTGGAGAGCACGCGGATCATCTGACCGAGATCCGATCGCCGCGACAGCTCCGAATAGCCGGGCAGCGAGGCCACGGCGACCGCGACCGCGACGATCAGCGCCAGCAGGCCGACCAGGCCCGCGTATAGCAGGACCTTGAAGGCGGTGACGAACGGCCGGCGGGGAGCGGTTGGAATGGGGGGCATCGAGCCTCTAGCGATAGGAAGTCGGGCCCTGTCCGACAATAGGCGTGCGACAATCGCCGGCCGGCGGTTCCGTTCCCTGGCGATTCCCGGGTTATCGGTCGATTAACCCTGCTTTAGCCAGTCGCCCCTAGGATCGCGGTCCATGAGCCGGACGTTGTTCCTTTTGCCGGTCCTCGCGCTGGCCGCAGGGATGTCGACCGTGCCGGTGGTTCCGGCGGCGGCGCAATGCCGGCTGTGCGACACCCCGACGACCAGCCGCGACGAGCGCTCGGCCGACGGCAGGGTCAGCCTCGAGATCGAGACCAGCCTCGATTTCGACCGACTGATC
>JBPCQE010000191.1:0-18125 GCA_050998435.1 Sphingomicrobium sp.
TCTGGCCGTTAGGCCGTCAGTTACGCGGCAATTGCGAGTGCTTCGTTATCGTTAGCACTTGTGGTGATGAACGGTTTTACGGCTCATTCAGGCCGGCCGGCAATCAGGACTTTACTGCACTCGTCGATCCTATTTCGCCCCCATCAGCAACAGCGAAAATTCGTTTTCGACCGCTGCTGGTGGTGGAGGCGCCGGGGTACTGCCCCCCGGGTCCGAAATGCCTATTCCACCTAACATTCTACCGACATAGCCGGGTCGCCCCGGCACGACCCAGATAGGCGTTTTCCCTCAAATTCTCAAGGTTGGGTGGTCGGCCCGAGCGCGGAACCGAAACCGGACACTGGAATTCTCACCATCGCTGCTGTTATGTTCGACTCCGGGTACAGCCGAACCGAAAGGGATCTTTGGATGAAGAAGTTTGCATTCGCGCTGGTCGGCGCGGCCTCACTCGCGCTCGCCGGTTGCGGCGGCCAGGGCGACGACGCGCTGGCCGAGAACGTCCAGGAGAATATGGAAGCGCAGGCGGAAAATATCGACGCGCTCGCCGCCAACGCGGGCACCGACGCGGAAGCCGAAGCGCTCGGCAACCAGGCCGACCAGCTTCGCAACGAAGGCGATCAGGCGGAGGAGGCGATCGATGACTCCGACGTCAACGCCGCCGAAGTCGATCAGGCCGTCAACGGCATGTAAGCGCCGTAGGCCCAGCTTGCTCAAGGCCGTCGGCCGCCCCGCTGCGAGGGGCGCCGGCGGCCTTTTTCTTTGCCCGCCCCTGGCCTAGGCGCGGGGCACGATGAGCGACGAGCCGATCCCGGCGGCGACCCTGGTGGTGGTGCGCGAAGGTGCGGCCGACGGGCCGCCCGAGCTGCTGATGGTCGAGCGGGCGCGCGGCATGGCTTTCGCCGGCGGTGCGCTGGTGTTTCCCGGTGGCCGGATCGATGACTCCGACCGGCGTCTCGCCGAGGCGTTTGGCCTCGCCGACGGAGGCGCCCGGGTCGCGGCGATCCGCGAAACGATCGAGGAAACCGCGGTCGCGGTCGGGATCGAGCCCCTGCCCTCATTCGCCGGCGCCCTCGCCTTGCAGCGCGAGCTGGTCGCCGACCGCCCGTTCGGCGAGCTGCTCGGCGAAAACGCGCTCACGCTCGATCTCGCCGCCCTGACTCCACTCGCCCGCTGGCTGCCCAACTTCCACGTCACCCGGCGCTTCGACACCTTGTTCTTCATCGCCGCCGCGCCCGCCGGCGACTGGCAGCCGACCGTCATCCCCGGCGAGTGCAGCGGCGCCTATTGGCTGGCGGCGGCCGACGCGCTGGATCGCGAGCGCAGCGGCGAGGCGCGGCTCATTTTTCCGACCCGCCGAAACCTCGAGCGGCTGGCCAAGCACGAATCTATCGCGGCGATGTGCGCCGATGCCGAGGCGCATCCGATCGAGCCGATCACCCCCTGGGTCGAGGAGCAAGACGGGGAGAGATTCGTCACCATCCCCGGCGGCCTCGGCTACCCGGTCACCCGCGAGAAGCTTGACGGCCTCTGGCGCGGCTGATGCGCCGTCTGCTCGTCTGGCTGCTGATTATCGGCCTGCTCGCGGTCGGCGTCCTGGCCGCGCGCGATTATATCCGACGCCACCCGCAGGACGTGCCCTGGACCGGGCTCGAACTCGGTGACCCGGTGGGGCTGTTCACGGTGCGCAAACTGGCCGCTCTTGGCGACCGGCCTGCCCAGTGCCGGGCACTTCTGGCCGAAGCCGGCGTCGGCGATCGCCCGGCGCCCCCGAAAAGCAGCGGCGTCGAGTGCGGCTACTCCGACGGCGTTCGCCTCACGGGCGAAGGCCGGACGGTCGCCTTCGCTCCCGCCGGGCTGGTCACCAGCTGCCCGGTCGCCGCCGCTGGTCTTGTTCGAACGCGACGTGCTGCAACCCGCGGCGCAGCGCCATTTCGGCAAGCGAGTGACGATCATTGACCATGCCGGGAGCTACTCGTGCCGACGCCTGTACGGCCGCTCGGAAGGAGCGTTCAGCGAACATGCGACCGCCGACGCGCTCGACATCATCGGCTTCCAGCTTGCCGACGGCACCCGGGTCAGAGTCGTTCGCGACTGGCGATCGACAGGCCCGCAAGGGCAATTCCTGCGGGATGTCCGCGACGGCTCCTGTCGCCTGTTCGCAACGATTCTGTCACCGGACTACAACGCCGCCCACGGCGATCATCTGCACCTCGACCAGGCGGAACGCGGCAAAATCGGCGCGAGCCTGTGCCGATAGACAGGCGAGTCGCTTTGTGCCGGACAGGAAAAAGGGGACCCGCTCGCGCGGGTCCCCCTTGTCGGACAAGCCTTTCGGGCCGGTCTACTTCAGGTGTTTCGAGAGATGCTTGTTCATCTCGAACATGCTGCAACGGTCCTTGCCGAAGACCTTGCGCAGCTTGTCGTCCGCTACAATTTCTCTTTTGTTTTGCGGGTTTTGCAGGTTGTTCTTGCGAATGTGATCCCAGACCTTGGAAACCACCTGGCTGCGCGGAAGCGGATCATTGCCCGTGATCGCTCCGAGTTCCGGTGATGGTTGAACCGGGCGAGCCAATCCGCCGCCTGCTTTCCTGCCTGTTTTCGCCATGAGCGCCCTCCTGTTGTTGTCCCCTTTTGTAGAGCGCAAAGGCGGCTCCTTTGCAATGGGCTGAAACGCATGTGTAACAGCTTATTTTCAGCCGAACGGAACGACCCGGTTCGAAGCGTCGTGGCCAATGTCGGCGCGGCCGCCGAACGCGATGCCCGATCGGGCGCACCAATCCTCGACGATCGCCAGCTCGTCGCTGCCCCAATCGGGGTCGTTGGCGAGGATGTCGCCGACCCGGCCGAGGCGAATCCGCGCGACTGCGCGGACGTTGGCGCTGGCGGTCACATGGAACATCGCGCGGTCGATCCGGTAATGATGCTCGCTGACTTCCTCGAGCAGCAGCTCGGCCCCCGCAAGGTCGGGCTCGAGCGGTGTTCCGAGCAGGCACGACAGCACGGTCAGGTTGAACGCGAACGCGGGGGCCTGGATGTCCGGCTCGAGCGCCGATGGCTCGCGCCGCACCAGCCAGTCGAGCGCGCGGCTCACCGCGGCCTCGCCGCTCTCGCGCAATATGTCCTGCGGCATCGGCCCGTGCGCGACGTCGAGGCCGGCGCGATGGAAGCCCGCCAGGAGAAAGCCTGAATCGCTGTAGCCCAAATAGAGTTTGGACTGCGCCGCTTGCGGCAGGTCGGCTACCGCCGCCTCGGCGATCCGGTTCGAGCCGTAGCCGCCGCGCGCGAACCACAAGGCTTCGACCGACGGGTCGGCCATGACCTCGCGCAAGGCCGCCAGTCGCTCACCATCCGAGCCGGCGAAATGGCCGTCCGACAGGAAGCATTGCGGATGGAACACCAGCTCGCAGTCGCCGCGGCGGTCGGCGATCGCCTGCACCTGCTCGGCCGCCTCGCGCTTCAAAGTGTTGCTCGGCGCGACGACCGCGATCTTCATTGGGTCCCCATTTGTCATGTGGCCATTTGTCATGTCAGGCCGCGTTCAATAGGGCACCGCCGATGAATGATTCCACCTTCTTCTGCGGCATCGGCGGAAGCGGCATGCTGCCCCTCGCCTGCATTGTCCGGGCGTCGGGCGGCCGCGTCGCCGGGTCCGACCGAGCGCTCGACGCGGGCCGCGTTGGGCCAAAATTCGCTTATTTGCGCTCGCTCGGCATCGCCTTGTTCCCCCAGGATGGCTCGGGCCTTCAGCCGGGCATGACCTTCGTCACCTCGGCGGCGGTCGAGGACACGGTCCCCGAGGTCGTCCGCGCCCGCGAGCTCGGCCTCTCGCACCTCACCCGCCCGCAGTTCCTCGCCAAGCTGCTCAACGGCGCGCAACGGAGCGTCGCGGTCGGCGGCACCAGCGGCAAGTCGACCGTGACCGGGATGATCGGCTGGATCCTCCATTCCTGCCACCGCCGGCCGACAGTGATGAACGGCGCGGTGATGAAGAATTTCGCGACTCCCGCGGCACCGTTCGCAAGCGCTTTGGTCGGCGACCCCGAGCTGTTCGTCAGCGAGGTCGACGAAAGCGACGGTTCGATCGGGCTGTACACTCCGGAGGTCGCGGTGCTGACCAACATCAGCCTCGACCACAAGGAGATGGCCGAACTTCGGTCGCTGTTCGCCGGCTTCCTGAGCGCCGCGCGCAAGGCGGTTCTCAACCTCGACGATCCCGAAACGCGCGCGCTCGCCGGCCTGGTCGGCGGCGACAAATGCGTCGGCTACGGTTTCGACAGCCCCGGCGCCGAACTGATGGGCAAGCAGCTCGAGCTGTTGCCCGACGGAGCGACCTTCGCGATCGAGGCGGATGGCGAGCGCCATGAGGTCGAGCTGGCGATTCCGGGCCGCCACAATGCGTCCAACGCGCTCGCCGCGCTGGCCGCGACGCGGGCGCTCGGAGTGTCGCTGGCCGACGGCGCCGCGGCGCTGGCGCGATTCGAAGGGCTGACTCGGCGGCTCGAGCGGGTGGGAAGCGCGGCCGGAGTGACGGTGATCGACGATTTCGCGCACAACCCCGACAAAATCGACGCGACGCTGGCGACTCTGCGCGCCCAGCCGGGGCGGCTGCTCATCCTGTTCCAGCCGCACGGCTGGGGGCCCTTGGCCAAGATGGGCGAGGAGCTGGCCCACAGCTTCGTGCGCGGAATGGCGAGCGACGACCGGCTGTATCTGCCCAACCCCGTCTATCACGGCGGCACGGTCGAGCGAACGCGCGGGTCCGACTGGCTCGCCGAGGCCGTCCGCGCCGGCGATCGCCAGGCCGAGCATGTCCCCGAGCGTTCCGCAATCGGCGACGCGCTACTCGCCGAGGCGAGCGACGGCGACCGAATCCTGATCATGGGAGCGCGCGACGACAGCTTGAGCGAATTCGCGGCCGGGCTGGTCGAGCGGCTCGGTGAACGGAACTGATCCGCGCATCCCGCGTCCCTGCCGAATGGCGAAGCCCGGAACCGTCACCGGCTGGAAATTGCTGCGCGATGAGCGCGACGCCCTGCTTGGGCGCTTTCCGCCGCGTTACGAGGACGTGATCGCCGACCATGTCACGCTGCGGGTCGGAGCGACCGCGCAGACTCCGCTGCCGCGCAAGCCCGACGCCAGGATCGTCGGACGCGCCGACGACAAGGACAGCCTCGAATGCCTGGTGGTCGAGCTCGACGGCACCACCGACCGCCCGGACGGCTCGACCTACCACATCACCTGGTCGCTGGAGCACGGCCGCAAGGCGCGCGAAAGCAACGACCTGCTCCGCGACCGCGGCTGGGAGCATATCGACGCGCCGATCCCGCTCGAGCTCGAGCCGGCGCGCTTTTAAGATGGCGCACTCCCAGCCGCGCCTGTTCCTCGACTGCGACGGAGTGCTCGCCGACTTCGACGCGGGCGCCAGGGCGCTGCTCGGAATGACTCCGGCCGCCTTTGAGGCCCGCCACGGCCGGGGCGAGTTCTGGCGGCGGATCGCCAACGCCAGCGATTTCTACGGAACGCTCCCGGAAATGCCCGACGCTCGGCGGTTGTTCGAGGCTGTCCAGCATCTGAAGCCGACCATCCTCACCGGCTTGCCGCTGGGCAAATGGGCGGCTCCGCAGAAAGTCCGCTGGGCGGCCGAGCATTTCCCGGGCGTGGCGATCATCACCTGCATGTCCCGTGACAAGCACAAGCATATGAACCCGGGCGACGTGCTGGTTGACGACCGGGAAAACCACCGCTCATCCTACGAGGCGGAGGACGTGGTGTTCGTCCATCACAGACACGCCGAGGACAGCCTCAGCCAGCTGGCGAAGATATTCCCGTCGGTGAAGGCCGCCGCTTAAGCGGCGGCGATGACGTCGACCTTCTCGACCCATTCGGGCCAGAACACCGGCTCGCGGTTCGACCAGCCGGGCGCGGTCGCCGCGCTTTCGCTGATCGACTGCAGCAGGACTCGGCGGCGGTCGGGGTGGAGGTGCGGTAGCGCCGCGGCCGAGCAGAAGGCCGAGGGCAGCCAAGGACGCGCCGAAGCGCCGATCAGCCGCTCGTAGAGAAACCGGTAGGAAGCGAAGTGCGGCAGCCGGTCCTGGCCGAGATCGAAGGCCGAAACCGTGATCAGCATGCCGATGAACGGCTCGATCATGTCGAGCCCGCTGTCGTCGGGAACCTGGAGGCGCATGTGGTCGAGCTGCTTGTAGAGCCGTCCCTGGGCGCGGATCGAAGCGGCTTCGCCTTCATCGCGGGCCCAGCACTCGATCGGGTCGCGGCGGCCGTAGGCCACGTCGAGCGAGCGGCGGATGTAGCGCTGCGTCGCCTTCGTGAAGCTTGCGAACTCCTTCATTTCGGAGATCAGCATTGCCCCGCTGGCCGGCTGACTCGTCCGCGTAATCATGAACCCGACTCCTTTCGTCCGGGAGGGATCATGCGGCGGTTTGTGTTGCGTATTGATTAACCACGGTCCCACCCCCGGTTCATCTTGAATCAGAGGGGAGAGTCCACGGCAATATGAAATCTTCACGCGATGTCGCTTAAAGTCGCCGGTGTTGATTATTTGCAACGCGGCGCGTTTTTGTTTCGCACGCGCAACTTATTCTGGAAAACCGGACGACGGGACTGGGTCGTCATTCTGCCCCGGTTGCGTCGCGGCCGGCGGATCCGATGCGTCCATGGACTGGTCGCTGCCGACGTCAGCCTTCTTGTCGAGGTCGTGAGGATTGTCGCGAAGCTCGGTTTCCAGCTCGCGCTCGGGGGCTTTCGGGATCACCTGCGGCGGCACATCCGTCTTCTGCTCGCCATTCATCATTTCACTCCTGCTTCGCCGACCTCAACGAGTGGCGCGCCATGGCCGTTCCGGTCCGCTTTCGACGGAGGAGCGTTGTGCTTCTGCCAAACGACCAGCGGCCAATTGCTTTCGTCACCGGCGATGGCCAGATAGAGTTAAGATGAACAATCATTCAGAAATCTCGGCCCCCCGGGTGCAGCCGCGTAGCGCGGAGGGGTCTCGCTTCGCCGACTGGCGCCTGGCGCTGAAGTCGATCCTCGGGTTCTGGCTGGTCTATTATCTGACGGTCGTCGCCCGCGCCTTTTTGAGCCCGGACCCCGGGACAATCCTGTTCAACCGGTCGTTCACTTTGCTCATCGGCATCGTGCTGACGATCGGCATCTACGGCGCGATCCGGCTGTTTGCACGGCGCGAGAATCTGCGGCGGCTGGTCGTCGTCGGACTGCTGGCGTCCTTTCTTGCCGCCGCCGCTCAGGCCGCGCTGCTGATCGCCGTCGACCGCTACCAGGAAAAACCGCAGGACGAATTGCGCTTCACCTCGCGCGAAGGGCACACCGTCACCGAGACCGGCAACATGATCCGGGTCGAGCGAGAGGGCCACGAGCCGCTGGTCCTGACCTTCCCGAGGATCGCCGAGCTGCAGCCCTGGTTCCAGTTCCGGGTGGCCGCCGACTCCGCGGTGACCTGGTTCTTTTTCTTCGCCGCGTGGAGCGCCTTTTACATCGCCATGCTGTCGCAGGCGCAGGCGCTCGGCGCCCAGCGGCGGGTCGCCGAAGCGGAAAGCGCGGCTCGCTCGGCCCAGGTCCGGGCGCTGCGCTACCAGGTCAACCCGCATTTCCTGTTCAACACGCTCAATTCCCTGTCGTCGCTGGTCATGTCCGGGCGGCCCGAGGAAGCCGAGGAGATGATCCTCAAGCTGTCGACTTTCTTCCGCTCGAGCCTGTCGCTCGACCCTTCGGCCGACGTCACTCTGGCCGAAGAGATCGCCCTCCAGCGCTTGTACCTGGACATCGAGCGGGTGCGCTTTCCGCGGCGCCTGAAGGTCGAGATCGACGTCCCGCGCGAGCTCGAGACCGCGCTTCTGCCGGCGCTGGTCCTGCAGCCGGTGGTTGAGAATGCGATCAAGTACGGAGTCTCGGCGACGCGCGAGAAAGTCGTGCTCCGGATCGCCGCTCGCGAGGCGGGGCCCGCGCGCTTCATTGTCGAGATCAGCAACAGCGGCAAGGTGGGATCGGCGCGGAAGCGCGACGACACCCCGGAGGGCACCGGGGTTGGCCTCGGCAACGTCTGCGAGCGCCTCCGGGCCCGGTTCGGCAATGCGGCGCAGTGCGAGTTTGGACCGATCGACGGCGGCGGCTATCGTGTGGTGATGACGCTGCCGCTGGATCGGGCCGATGGGTGACGAGGCCGAGCTAAAGATATTGATCGCCGACGACGAGCCGCTGGCGGCCGAGCGGCTGCAACTGCTGCTCGCCAAATGCTCGGGAATCGATCTCGTCGGCACCGCCAGCGACGGCGACAGCGCCGTCCGCATGGCCCAGGCGCTGGAGCCCGACGTGCTTCTCCTCGACATCGCCATGCCGGGGCTCGACGGGATCGACGTCGCCCGGGCGATCGCGGGTCCCAGCGGCTCGCCGGCGGTCGTGTTCGTCACCGCCTTCGACCATTTCGCGGTCGCCGCGTTCGAGGTCGCGGCGGTCGACTATCTGATGAAGCCGGTCGACCCGGAACGGCTCGAGCGAGCCCTTGGCCGGGCCCGGGCCTATGTCCGGCAGCTGCGCGAGGAGCCTGGCCGGGCGCCGTCGAAAACCTCACAATGGCTCGATGAATTCTGGGCCTCGGACCTGACCGGCCTGGTGCGGATCGCGGCGCGCGACGTCGACCGGGTGTCGGCCGAGCGCGATTACATGCGGTTGCACGTCGGCCGACGCAGCTGGCTGATCCATCATTCGATGACGGCGCTAGAGGAGGGCCTCGATCCCGAGCTGTTCGTGCGCCTGCACCGATCGGCGATCGTTCGGCGGGATTTCGTCACCGGCTTCACCCGCAATCAATCGGGCCGCTGGATCGCGCGTCTCGCCGACGGCGGCGAGCAGCCGGTCGGCCGGCTCTATTCCGATCGGGTCAGGAGCATGGCCGGCCGATGAACTTACGCCCGGCCGCCTGGGGGCAGGCGACCGGGCGCTTCGGGTCGGGCCGCACTGGTCCTCAGACCACCAAGCCCGACAACTCGGCCTGGGCGACCGTCGGCAGGAGCAGGATTCCCGAAACGATCGTCGCTGCCAGCATCGTCAAAATCTTCATCGTCACGCTCCTTGAAACCGCGACGCTGGCCCTCCCTGGGGATAGAAGGCCTCGCGTCGCGATGTCCTGCTAGCCGCGGGCGGCGCCGAAATCCGCCGCCGCTCGACCAGCGCGAGGCAAGGTTCGGCGATCGGGCGCTGCTGCGACGAAAGCCGTTCGTTGGCCGCTCAATCGACGAACGGCGGTCAGCCGGTGTTCAGGCTTCGGGGGCTTCCTCGCTGGTGGATCGATCGACCGCCGCGGTCACCGCGACGTCCAGCGTGACGTTGCCGACAGTCCGCACGATGTCCGGAATCATCTCGACCGCGACCAGCAAAGCGAGCGGTGCGATCGGCACTCCCAGCGCCATGGCAATCGGGGCGATCGAGCTGATGAAGCTGATCTCGCCCGGCAGGCTGATCGCGGCGTAGCTCATCACGGCGGCGACCGCGGTCGCGGCGATCATTTGGCCGACGCTCGGCTCATAGCCCAGCCAGTGGGCGGCATAATAAGCGACGGCGACGTTCATCGCCGGCCCTGTCCCCCGGAACAAGGCCACGGCGATCGGCAAAGTGACGTCGGCGACCTGCTCGCGGATTCCCATCAGCCGCGATGCGGCGAGCATCGCCGGCAGCGACGCCAGCGACGAGCGGGTCGAGATGGCGACGCTCTGCGGAGCGATCATCGACCTTGTGAAGGTGCCGACGCCGATCCGACCGGCGAGGATCGCGATCGGATAGCCGGCGAGGGTCACGGCCACGCCGATCGCCGAGATCAGGACGATGTAATGGAGGACTCCGGCAAACGCGGCGCCGCCGGCGCTCGCTCCGACCGTGAAGGCCAATGCGAACACTCCGATCGGCGCAATCCACAACACCCAGCCGATGATGACCAGCAAGGCGTCGGAGATCGCCTCGAACAGCCCGACCAGCGAGCGACGCCCCTGTTGTCCGATGCGAGTCACCGCCAGCGCGAACAGCAACGCAAAGACCACCAGCGGCAGGACGTCGCCGTTGGACGCGGCCGCGATGACATTCTCGGGGATGATGCCGCGGAAGAAATCGGCGATGCCCGGCATCTGCGCCGGGGTCGCGCTCTGGTCGAGGCCGGCGAGGCCCGCCTGAAGCGCCTGGGCGGCGGCTTGCGGAAGCGGGAAGAGGCCGGTGAGCAACTGGATCATCAGCATCCCGAAGATCGCCGAGGCGGTGCAGACGATCACGATCCACATCACCGTGCGGCCGGCGATCCGCCCCGCCCGAGCGGCCTCCGCGCCCCGCGCGACACCAACCACGAGCAACGCCACGACAAGCGGTATCACCGTCATCTTGAGCGCGTTGAGCCACAGACCGCCGACCAGGCCGGAAGCCTGCAGCAGCGGCTCGCGGAGGCCGTCGCCGAGCTTCGCCGCCATGGCTCCGATGCCGAGCCCAAGGACCAGCGCGAGCAGGACCCAGTAAGCGCTACGTCCTTTCACCGCCTCCGTGACGGCTGTTTCCGCCTTGTCGCTCAACGCGGCTTCCGGAAGCGATAGACGAAGCGGTCGGTCTTGCCCCGAACCTTGGGGTCGAAAACAATGAGGGAATGATCGTCGGCCGGGTTGCGCAGGAAGTTGCGGATGCCGACCAGCTCGAAGCCGGCGCGCTGGAAGTCGGCCTTGACCACTTCGGGATCAATCCGGTGAACCCTGACCACGGTCGCGCGCGTGTCGTTGTTGGGGAGCGCCACATGGTCGATGATCCCGACCACCGCTCCAGGCCTCATCGCCGCGTAAATTTTCTTCAGCCAGTCGTCCGGATCCATCCGAACGATCTTGCGCTCGGCGTTCTCGAGGTAAACGTCATGATAGTCGAGATTCATGATCATGAAGTCATAGGCGTTGGTGCCGAGCGTCGGCGCTTCGAACGGGCTCGAGATCAGCGAGACATTCCTCTGCCGCTTCGCAAACTCGGCAAAGGACTTACGGCGATCCTCGTTGAGGAACTGGGTGGGCTGCCACACGGTGACCTTGCCCCTCGGTCCGACGACCGGCGCCATGATCTCCGCCCAATATTTGTTCGCTCCGAACATATCGATGACGCGCATGCCCTTCCTGAGCCCAAAGAAGCTCAGCACCTCGACGGGTTTGCGCCCTTCGTCGAGCTTGACGTTGTCCGGCGTTCGAACCGGAGCCGCGACTGCCGACGCGATGTCCGCGGGCGCGGCCGCAGCGACGGCCGGGGTAATGGCCAGCGCCAGCGCCGCCAGCAGCGTTCCAATCGCTCGCATAAGAACTCCCATAGCGTCTCAAATGGCGGCACTCATACCACGCGCTCCGACGCGCGCCAGCCGGTCAACGACGGGCTGAATAGCGCCTTGAACGGCGGCATTATCGCGCCCGGAAGTCGACCATCGTCGCCGAGCGGCTGCCGGTGACCTAAGGCCCGATCCGCCACTTGATGCGGTGAAAGCTGGCGCTCTTGGTTGGCCTGCCGTCGGCGCCCAGCGCCGGTTCGAACTGCGCATGCGTGCTAATCGTGTAGCAGCTCATCGTGTCGAGGGTCGCAAACCCGCTCGTCTCGTCGATCATGCAATCGCGAACCTTGCCGGCCTCGTCGATCAGCAGCGCGAGCCCGACCCGACCGCTGTCGCCTTCGCGGATGGCCTGCGCCGGATAGGTGCTCGATCGGAACAGCTGGCCCAGCGGCCTTTTGGCCCGGGCCTCCAGCATGATGCCGCTCGAGTAGTCCTCGCCGACGTTCCACACCTTGCGCAAGTTCGCGAGGCAGTCGTCGAACGCCGCCATCACCCCGGTCAGCCCCGGCAGCGCGAGCTGCTCATTGAACCAGCTGCCCCTGATCTCGATCGACGATGCCCGGCGGTTGGCCGCGAACGTCGCCATCGGCAGGTTGATCGACGCGACGAATTGCTTGGTCTTGGGGTCGCCGAAGGACAGCGCCTTGGCGGCGATCGCGGGCTTGCCGTCTAACCGGATCGAGGCCGGGCGCTGCTCGGCGGCGGACGACGGACCGTTGCGGATCAGCATGACCCGCATCACGCTTCCGGTCGGCGACGGCTTGAGGGCGAGGAACAAAGGCTTGTCCGCGGTCCCGTAATTGCGCGACGCGACGCACTGTGCGTCGTCGTAGTTGACGACCCAGCGGGCGGTCGGCTGGCGCGGCCCGGAGGCGCCCATGGAGCCGATTCCGACGGCGATCAGCAGGCTTGCACGAAATGGCTTGGTCATGCCGCTCGGTAGCAAGATAATTGGGACGCAACAATTATTTGCGAGCTAGGCGGCGGCCTTTGCCGACGATCGTTCCGCGGCCATCGATTGGACGATCTTCAGCGCCGCGTGCGCCGACAGCGCGGATCCTTCCTGCCACAGGCCGACGTAGCTCAAATGCTCGCCGGCGAACACGATCGGGCCTTCGGGCTTCAACAGCTCGGCATAGCGCTGCGTGCGGTTGTCGGCGTCCCAATTGGGACCAATCGCGCCGACCCCTTCGGACCACGGCACCAGGCCCCAGCCGACAGAAACGCCCTTGCTCAGCAGCCGCGATTTTCCGGGATGGAGAGCTTCGACCGATTCCCGGCTGATGCGCAACCGCTCATCGTGGCTGAGGTTCGAGAACCGGTCGGGATTGTCCGGGTTGGTCCAGCCGGCGACATACGCCGCGACCAGCACACCTTTGCGTGAGTTGAACCCGTCCGACGGGTACATCAAATTCTCATTGAGCCGGTCGGTCCAGGCCAGGCCGCCGTAAAGATGCTCCTCGGTCTCCCAAAAACGCGGGCTCTCGAACGCCACCTTGACGCTCTTGAGATAGTCGATGCCCTGCAGCGCCGCTTTCTTGGCTGGCGAGAAGTCGCTCGGAATCCGGGCCAGCAAATTCGCCGGCAGCGTGCACACGCAATAGTCGGCCTCGGTCGCGCCCTCGCCGTGCTCGACTCGGACGCGCTGCCCGGCGCGCCGGATTGCGCTGACCGGAGTGTTCAGCCGAACCGCCGGCTTGACCTGCGCGTAAATCGCTTCGGCGATCCGGTCCATGCCGCCGACCGGCTGCAGCATCGGCGCCTGCATGTCGAAGATGTGCTCGAACAGGTATGGCGTTGCGGCGCTGCCGAAGGTGGCCGATCTCGTCGGCAATAGCTCCTTGAGCGTCAGCGGCGGCAGCGGTTTCGGTGCCTGTGCATAACCACCGGGCTCAACGGCGTAGCCCGAGCGTCCGTCCGGCCGATACCGCCCCTGCCCATCGAGCGAGGCATACAGGGCGAGGAACTGCCGGAACGCCTCGAGCTCGCCCTTGGACATCTCCTGGTCGAGCGCGTTTTGGTCGATCGCCTTGACCAGTAGCTCGCCGACGCGCCCGTGCATGTCGTTGACCAATCGCCGCTCGCGTACGACCCGGCCGCCGAAGTCCCAGCCGGCGCCGCGATTACCGTTGACGAACACCTCCATCGGAACCCCGAAGCGCCGCGCGTAATCGAGGATTAGATGGTGGCTGCTCGGGATCCGCGCCGCGCCGGCGTTGAAATAGAGACCCTTGTCGAAGGTCGCGCGCTGGCCGGGGCGGCCGAGATGCTCGATCCGGTCGCCGCCGCGCACCGTCCATACCCGCCCGCCGACCCGGTCGCGCGCCTCGAGCACGGTCACTCGATAGCCGGCCCGCTGGAGTTCGTAGGCGGCGACCAGCCCGGCGATTCCCGCGCCAAGGACGGCCACGGACCGCCCCTGCCCGCTCTGCCGCGGGAGCTCAAAATTCTCGGCCCCAGCCGGCGTCGACCAGGCCAGCCCGAGGGCCTCCATCGCCAGATATGTCGCGCTCGCTCCGCCGACCGCGCCCAATTGCGTGAGCAGCTTGCGCCGAGTCAGTGCCATTTCGCCCCCCTGCTACAGCCTATTTCCGAGCCGCCGTGACCTCGATCTCGACCAGCCACCCGGGATCGACCAGTCCGGCGACCTCCATCGTCGAGCGCGCCGGCTTGTTGGGCTGCTGGACCGTCCCGAACCGCTCGCGATAGGCGCGCATCATCCCGGCGAAGTCCATCCGTTGCTGGCCCTCGGGAGCGACCAGGAACACCCGCATCATCACCACGTCACCGAGCCCCAGCCCGCGCTGCGTCAGCGCCGCCTCGATCTTCGACAGCACCGAGCGGGTCTGAGTCTCGGTATCGCCGAAGCGCTCGGCCGACCCCGCCGCTGCGGCCGGATTGGCTGGGTCCGGGACGGTGCCGCTGATATAGACCAGCTGGACCCCCGGAGGGACCGACACGCTGGTTGCGATCGGCGACTCCGCGGCCCCGGTCCGAACGACCGTCTGGCCCTGCGGTGTCACACAGCCCCCCAGAACGGCCAGGCACCCGGCCAACATCATCCTGCGCATCGCGACTCGCCCCCTGCAGCCAAGAAGTCGACAGAATGACAGGGAATTGCGGCCCGTCACCATCGATTCCGACGGAATAGGCATCGGCTCGGCGGCTCAAGCGTTCCTAACCACATAACCCACGGCAATCAGGAGATTTGTCACATGACCGAATTCACCCGCACCGACGAAACCGCCACCCTCAACACTCTGATCTCGACGCTGATCGACAGCGTCACCGGCTTTGAGGACGCCGCCGCCAACATCGACGGCAGCAGCCGCCTCCAGCAGTTGTTCCGCGAGCGCTCGAGCGAGCGCCGTCAGGTCGTCCAGGACCTGCGCGCCGAGGTCGGCCGACTGGGCGGCAACCCCGAGGACGACGGCTCGTTCCTCGGCAAGGCCCACCAGCGCTTCCTCGACCTGAAGTCGGTCGTCACCGGCCGCGACGAGCAGGCGATCATCAACGAGGTCGAGCGCGGCGAGGATTACCTCAAGGAGAAGTTCGAGACCGCGCTTAGCGCCGGCACCCTGTCGGGCGATAGCCGGGCGGTGGTCGAGCGCGCCTATCAGTCGGTTCGCTCGGGCCACGACCAGGTCAGCGCCCTGAAGCAGGGCCTCGAAGCGTAACGGCTTTTCGACCATTCCCGCCCGCTTCGGCGGGCCACGGGCGGCGGACGCAGCACCGCCGCCCCAGGTGTGTCGGCCGATTTCGTGCGTTCAAGCTTGAAGTGCTGAAATCGGCGCTTCCAAAAGAAGGACTGCGCATGCGTCCCACCCTGTTGCTCGCCGCCGCGGTGTTACTCGCCGCCGGCCCCGCGGCCGCCCAGCCGGTCCACACCGTGACGCTGTATAGCCACGGCTACGCGCCCCGGGTCCTGCACCTGGCGGCGGGACGGCCGGTGACCCTGACCTTCGTCAACCGGGCCGGCAAGAGCCACGACTTCACCGCCCGGCAATTCTTCCGCTCGGCGCGGATCCTGTCCGGCCGAGTCGTCGACGGCGAAGTCGATTTGGGCGGCGGCCAGGTCACGCGAGTCACGCTGATTCCCGCAGCGGGCCGCTACACGGTCCATTGCGGCTATCCGTTCCACAAGGCGTTGGGGATGCGCGGCACGATCATCGTGCGCTGAGGCCCGCGGGCCAACCCGTCCGAGCAAAAACAGCGCACATAGAAATGGGGGCCGGCATTGCTGCCAGCCCCCATCGCGCCGAGCACGGATATGCCGGTGTTCGTCTTCCGGATCGGCCGAAGCCTCACCGTCTCTCGATCCTGGCTCACCAGCTCAGGCGTCGCTTCCCACCGCAGCGGCTCGTGAGAGCCTCGCTTTCTCAAGCCTCCCCTCCCGAAGGAGGTTCCGCCTGGGTCCGCTCATGTCTCGCCCGAAGACGAAACAACTCCGATGTTCCACGGCCCTTCTTGGGATGATCACTTCCGCGTCCCGCTTTGCCCCCGCCGTTCCGAAGAACAGCTAGAGCCGCGTCGCGCAAAAGGAAGATCATCTCTTCCGGCGCCTCTTCCCGGCTGGCCTCGGATCAGGTCCGAAGACCCTCTCCACTGCCTGCCGGCAGAGATCGGAATTTTGGTCACTGCCGCCCGAAGGAGACTGCGACCGCCGTCCCGATCACAACGCTGTCTTGGCGGACGAATCCGAGTCGCGCAAAGCGAAAAATCGATGCCCGAGCCTGTGGATAACGGGGATATCGGGAACAACCGTCGGAACCTTTCCCGGCATTGCCCGAATCGGCCCCTACCCCTACCTCCTGCCAAGTGCCTGAATCTTCCGCCGTCGGCCCCGAGCCAGCCTATCTCACGGGCCTCAATCCGCCGCAGCGCGAGGCCGTGCTGACGACCGAAGGCGCGGTGCTGGTGCTGGCCGGCGCCGGGACCGGGAAGACCGCGGCACTGACCGCGCGGCTCGCGCACATCATCGCCAACCGCCTCGCCTGGCCAAGCCAGATCCTCGCCGTCACCTTCACCAACAAGGCGGCGCGCGAGATGCGCGAGCGAGTCTCGGCGATCTCCGGCGGAGCGATCGAGGGCATGCCGTGGCTCGGCACCTTCCACTCGGTCGCGGCGCGGATGCTGCGCGGCCACGCCGAGCTGGTCGGGCTCAAGTCCAACTTCTCGATCCTCGACACCGACGACCAGCTGCGCGTCCTCAAGCAATTGATCTCGGCCGCCAACCTCGACGAAAAACGCTGGCCGTCGCGCCAGCTCGCCGGTTTGATCGACCGCTGGAAGAACCGCGGCTGGACCCCGTCGCAGGTCGAGCCCGGCGAGTCCGAGATCTTCGCCAACGGCCGCGGCGTCGAGCGATACGCTGCCTACCAGGAGCGGTTGAAGACCCTCAACGCCTGCGACTTCGGCGACCTGTTGCTCCACATGGTGGTGATCTTCCGCCGCCACGAGGACGTGCTCGCCGCCTACCGCGAGCGGTTCAAATACATCCTGGTCGACGAGTATCAGGACACCAACCAGGCCCAGTACGAATGGCTGAAGTTGCTCGCGGAGCCGCGCCGCAACCTGTGCTGCGTCGGCGACGACGACCAGTCGATCTATTCGTGGCGCGGCGCCGAGGTCGCCAACATCCTGCGTTTCGACCGCGACTTCCCCGGAGCGACCGTCATCCGGCTCGAGCAGAACTAACGCTCGACGTCCAATATCCTCGCCGCGGCCTCGGGCCTGATCGCCCACAATTCCGGCCGGCTCGGCAAGACATTGTGGACCGACGTGCGTGGGGAGGACGGAGGCGACGGCGAGCCGGTCAAGGTGATCGGCGTCTGGGACGGCCCAGAGGAGGCCCGCCGCGTCGGCGACGAGATCGAGGCCTACCAGCGCCGCGGCGGGTCGCTCGACGACGCCGCCATCCTCGTCCGGGCCCAGTTCCAGACCCGCGAGTTCGAGGATCGCTTCATCGGCATCGGCCTGCCCTACCAGATCATCGGCGGCTTCCGTTTCTACGAGCGCGCCGAGATCCGCGACGCGCTCGCCTATTTGCGCCTGATCGCCCAGCCGGCCGATGACCTCGCCTTCGAACGCATCATCAACCAGCCCAAGCGCGGCCTCGGCGACAAGGCGGTCGCCCGAATCCACGCGTTCGCACGCGCGACTGGCCAGCCGTTGCTGCTGGCCGCAGCGGCGATGCTCGATTCTGACGAGCTGACGCCGCAGGCGCGCCGAAGCCTGGGGCGCTTCGTCGCCGACATCTTCCGCTGGCGCGAGCAGGCCGCCAAGCGGCCGCACCCCGAGCTCGCCCGAATCCTGCTCGATGAGAGCGGTTACACGACCATGCTCCAAGCCGACCGAAGTGCCGCAGGCGCCGGGCGCCTCGAGAACCTCGCCGAGCTCGCGCGCGCGATGGAGGAATATGAAAGCCTCGGCGCGTTCCTCGAGCACGTCAGCCTGGTGATGGACAATGACGAAAACCGACAGGGCGAGAAGGTCACCATCATGACCATCCACGCCGCCAAGGGGCTCGAGTTCCGAAACCTGTTCCTGCCCGGCTGGGAGGAAGGCGTTTTCCCCTCACAGCGCGCGATGGACGAAGGGGGCTTGGCCGCGCAGGAGGAGGAACGCCGCCTGGCCTATGTCGCGATCACGCGGGCACGGACCAAGGCGACCATCCTCCACGCCGCCAACCGCCGCATCTACGGCCAGTGGACGAGCTCGCTGCCCAGCCGCTTCCTCGCCGAGCTGCCGCGCGAGCAGGTCG
>JBPCQE010000010.1:0-4177 GCA_050998435.1 Sphingomicrobium sp.
CCATTATCTAGTCGACGAGGACGGCAGCATTTACACCCTCGTCGACGAATCCAGGCGCGCCTGGCACGCCGGCAAGGCGCGCTGGCGCGGAGTCGGCGACATCAATTCGGCGAGCATCGGCATCGAGATCGTCAATCCCGGGCACGAATTCGGCTATCGGCCGTTTCCCGACGAGCAGATCGCCGCGCTGATCCCGCTAATCGCCGACATCAAGGAACGCCACGGCATCGGCCGCGGCAATGTCGTCGGCCATTCCGACGTCGCCCCGGCGCGCAAGGAGGATCCGGGCGAGCTGTTCCCGTGGTGGGAGCTGGCCAAGCGCCGCCTGGCGCTGCCGAGCCCGGCGCGCGACCTGATCGACCCTTATTGGACGGACGCCGGCTTCCTGCTCGCGCTCGAGCGATTCGGCTACGACGTCACCGACCCGCAGAAAGCGGTGATCGCCTTTCAGCGCCGCTTCCGCCGCGACCTGATTGACGGCATCATCGACGGCGAATGCCGGGCCAAGCTGCTCGCGCTCCTGCTCCCGCGGCCGCAGTGACTCGAATATTCGGCGCTACTCGCTATATACGGCGCTGCCAGAGGGCCGGGCGGCCGCGTCGGGGAAACTCGCCGAGGAAAGTCCGGGCTCCACGGAACAACGGTGCCGGGTAACGCCCGGCGGCTTCTGCGAAGGCAGGGGTCAGGGCTAGTGCCACAGAAAGCAGTCTGCCCGTCTTCGGGCGGGTCAAGGCGAAAGGGTGCGGCAAGAGCGCACCGCGGCGGCGGCAACGTCGCCGGCATGGTAAACCCCACCGGGTGCAAGACCGAATAGGGGCGGCAGATGAGCTACGTTCCGGCTCGCCGCCCGGGTTGGTCGCTGGACCCCGGATGCAAGTCCGGGGCTAGAGGAATGGCCGCCCATTCGCCGCGGCAACGCGGCGATGGACAGAACCCGGCTTACAGGCCCTCTGGCACTTCTTTCTCGGGCGCACTGGCGGACCATCACCAGCGCCACTAGGCAGTGGGCGTATGGCGGGGACGAAGCGATCCGACGACTGGGGCTTTCCGAGGTGGCGGCCGTACGGCAAGTCGCGCGAAGCGACCCGGGTTCGGACCTGCGACCGCGACGGCTGCAGCGCGCCCGGCGACCGGCCCGCGCCAAAATCGCCCAACAGCCCCGAGCGCTGGTATTTCTGCGAGACCCACGCCGCCGAGTACAACCGCAACTGGGATTATTTCGAAGGGCTCGACGCCGAGTCCGCCGCTGCTCGAGAAGCCGACGAAAGTGCCGAAGCCGCGGCTTTTCGGCAAGCCCAGCACTGGCAATGGGGCGGTCCCGGCGACGGCAGCCGAAGCCGCGATGAAATGCGCGCTTTGGAGGCGCTCGAGCTCGATAGCGACGCCGATTTCGGCTTGGTCAAGGCCGCCTATCGCCGGCTCGCCAAGGAAAACCACCCGGACTTGAAGCCCGGCGACCAGGAGGCTGCCAAGCGCTTCCAGCAGGTCAAGGCGGCCTACGACGTGCTTCGGCGGTCCGAGGAGCGGCGCGAAACCAAGCCGCGCTAGGCGCCGATCATGCCTTCAGGGGCCGATCATGCTTTCAGGGGCCGATCATGAACGTCCCGGAGCTGTAGGCGATCGGCTTATCGCCGACGAACGCCGTGCCGCGGGTAAAGGCGATGCGGCGAGTCAGTTTGGTGCATTCGCAGCGGGCAACGACGCTCTCGCCGCGAAAAGCCGGCCGCAAATAATCGATCCTGAGGTCGAGCGTCACCAGCGGAACGAACTTGCCGATAGTCGACCATACGGCCGTCCCGCTGGCGGTGTCGATCAGGCTGACGATCGCCCCCGATGCAAGGATGCCGCTCTCGGGCACTCCGACCAGTTCCTCGCGCCACGGCAATCGAAGCTCGGTCCAACCTTCCCCCGAGGCGCCAAATTCCATGCCCAAAGCGCGGCCGTGGCCGACGCGCCGGGCGAGCTCGAAAAACCGGGCCGGATCGAAGCGCTCGCCGTCCGCGGGCGCCGGCGAGTCGCTCACGCGGCGAGCCGCTGGGCGGTGTCGCGGACCAGCGCGATCATGCTCGGAATGCCTTGCGTCCGGTTGGCACTCAGCTGCCGCGACAGGTCGAACGGAGCGAGCGCGCCGGCGACATCCATCCGGGCGACCACCTCGGCCGGCTTGTCCTGGACCGCGGCGAGAACCAAAGCGACGATCCCCTTGGTGATGGCGGCATTGCTGTCGGCGAGGAAATGCAGCCGGCCATCGGCGGCGCGCTGCGGATAGACCCACACGGACGCCGCGCACCCCCGCACCTTGGTCGCGTCGGTCTTGAGAACGTCGGGCATCGGCTCGAGATTGCGACCAAGGTCGATCAGCAATCGATAGCGATCCTCGCTTTCGAGCAGCGCATATTCCTCGAATATCTCGTCCAGGGCGGGGAGGGCGGCCATCGCTCCCAACTAGCAGCGCCGCGGACCGCCGTCATCTCGCGCTAGCGGTCGCGAAGCTCCTCGATCTCGCGCGACAGGCTGTTCTCGCGGTCGGTGGTGATGCGCTCGAGCACGTGGATCCGCTCCTGAAGCATTTTGACTTCCTCGCGAAGGCGGGCCGCCTCACCGTCGTCCCGCGTTTCCACTTGACCCCTGCCGCGCCTGCGTTGGTAGCCATAGCGGGCTTTCAGGACTGTCGCGAACATCACGATGGCGACGATCGCGACGATCATTTCATAGCGGCCCATCAGGAACTCCGATCCGTCTCTAGCTGCCTTTGTTGGTGCGCTTGCTCGGGTGTGTCGCGAAGCGCCTCGATCTGCGCGGCGGTCTGCATTCCGCCGTCGGTGACGATTTTCTCCAGGATGCGCACGCGCGCTTCGAGCTGGGCATTGCTGGCCGCATATTGCGCCGCTTTCTCTACGGCCAGGCCGGCTTCGACCTCGAGCTTCTTTTCCTTCAGCCCGAACCAGCGGTGGAACAGATAGCCGAACAATAGGATCGGCAGGCCGATGACGATCAGCGCCACCGTCGCTTCGGGGAAGCCCATCATGCCTCTCCGCTACAGGAGATCAGCGGAAGCATGTTGGCGATCGTCGCCCGTTTGTCCTTCATGAGTGCGGTATCCCCTGGTTAGCGAAGCTGGTCGATTTCGCGGGCGAGCGAGCGGTTTTCGGTGGTCACATAGCTTTCGATGTCGGCGAGCCGGCGGTCGATGTCCTTGAACCGCGAGCGGATGTCGCGGGCGGTGCGAGTCGGTGAGGCCCGGACGCCCTGCCAGAACTGCTTTTCCTCCATGTCGGAGACGGCGAATTGGCTAGGCTTGTCGGGAGTCATCATCGCGGCGATGAAATAGATCAGCAGCGGGGCGCCGCTGCCCATGATGATCGCGGCGGCCAGGCAGATCCGGATCAGGGTGACGTCGAAGCCGGTGTAATCGGCGATCCCCGCGCACACGCCGAGGAACTTGCCGTTGCGCTTGTCGCGATAAAAGCGGGTGCGGCTCGGCGGCTGTGCGGTCAGCCGGGTGCGGTCGTTGTCATTCGCCATTCTACTCTCCGTCGGCCAGCAGTCGCTGGGTCTCGCTGCGGTCGGTCACGCAATTCTGCCGCCAATCGGGATTCTCGGCGGTCATGATCCGCTCGATCGTGCACAACCGGTCGTCGAGCCGGCGAGCTGCGTCGTGCAATTCATCAAGCAATTTCTCGTCGGACTGGGTGAGCGTCGCGGTTTGCTTCCACTTGGTCACATAGTGAAAAATCAGCCACGGCAGGCCGATCAACGTGGTGACGATGGCGAGCCCGCCAACGATGAACTCTTCTTCCATTCCTTATTCCCCCTTGGCCGCCGATTGAGCGTTTCGGGCGGCTTTCATGGCTTGCAGTTCGGCGTCGACTTTTTCGGCCGCCTTCAGTTCGGCGAGCTCTTCCTCGAGGCTCTTGGGCCCGGTCATTCCAAGCGCGTCGGCTCTCCCTTCGGCAAAATCGGCTCGGCGCTCGAGCAGCTCGAAGCGCGAGAACGCGTCTTCGGTGCGGCTGCCGCTGGTGATCTCGCGCGCCTTGGCTCGGCTCACCGCGCTCTCGAAGCGGGCGGCGATCGCGTTCTGCCGGGCCCTGGCCTCGCGAAGCTTGGCCTGGAGCTTGGCGATGTCCGCCTCATAGCCCTTCAACGTGTCGTCGATGACCGCGATCTCGGCCTTCAG
>JBPCQE010000018.1:0-2634 GCA_050998435.1 Sphingomicrobium sp.
TACAGCCTCGTCACCCAGCAGCCGCTGGGCGGCAAGGCGCAGTTCGGCGGCCAGCGCTTCGGCGAGATGGAGGTGTGGGCGCTGCAGGCCTACGGCGCCGCCTACACTCTGCAGGAAATGCTGACCGTGAAGTCGGACGACGTGATCGGCCGGACCAAGGTCTACGAGGCGATCGTCAAGGGCGACGACACGTTCGAGGCCGGGATCCCCGAAAGCTTCAACGTGCTGGTCAAGGAAATGCGCAGCCTGGGCCTCAGCGTCGAGCTCGACTCGATCGAAAAGGACGAAGACGCCGCGCCGACCGCCATCGCCGCCGAATAAC
Organism: Sphingomicrobium sp.; assembly: GCA_050998435.1. Taxonomy (GTDB): domain Bacteria; phylum Pseudomonadota; class Alphaproteobacteria; order Sphingomonadales; family Sphingomonadaceae; genus Sphingomicrobium. The sequence continues at coordinate 323 of JBPCQE010000018.1, forward strand.
TGAACACTCCCTTCTCGCTCGCGGGAGGGGAACGAGGAAGAAAAACAGATGAACGAGCTGACCAACTTCGCCAATCCGATCGCCCGCCAGGAGACGTTCGACCAGATCCGCATCGGCATCGCGTCGCCCGACAAGATCCGCAGCTGGTCGTTCGGCGAGATCAAGAAGCCCGAGACCATCAACTACCGCACGTTCAAGCCCGAGCGCGACGGCCTGTTCTGCGCGCGCATCTTCGGCCCGATCAAGGATTATGAGTGCTTGTGCGGCAAGTACAAGCGCATGAAATACAAGGGGATCGTCTGCGAGAAGTGCGGAGTCGAAGTCACCGTCTCCAAGGTCCGGCGCGAGCGCATGGGCCATATCGAGCTCGCCGCCCCGGTCGCCCACATCTGGTTCCTCAAGAGCTTGCCGAGCCGCATCGGGCTGCTGCTCGACATGCAATTGAAGCAGCTCGAGCGGGTGCTCTATTTCGAAAGCTACATCGTCACCGAGCCGGGGCTGACCCCGCTCGAGAAGTTCCAGCTGCTGACCGAGGACGAGCTGCTCGCCGCGCAGGACGAATATGGCGAGGACGCGTTCACTGCCGGCATCGGCGCCGAGGCCGTTCGCCAGATGCTGATCGACCTCGACCTCGCGGGCGAAAAGGAAGCTCTGCTCAAGGAGCTCGCCGAGACCAAGTCGGAGCTGAAGCCCAAGAAGATCATCAAGCGCCTCAAGGTCGTCGAGAGCTTCCTCGAATCGGGCAACCGGCCCGAATGGATGATCCTCGAGGTGGTGCCGGTGATCCCGCCCGAGCTGCGCCCGCTGGTGCCGCTCGACGGCGGCCGCTTCGCGACGTCCGACCTCAATGATCTCTATCGCCGGGTGATCAACCGCAACAACCGGTTGAAGCGGCTGATGGAGCTGCGCGCCCCGGACATCATCGTCCGCAACGAAAAGCGCATGCTTCAGGAGGCCGTCGATGCATTGTTCGACAACGGCCGGCGCGGACGCACCATCACCGGCGCCAACAAGCGCCCGCTGAAGTCGCTGTCCGACATGCTCAAGGGCAAGCAGGGCCGATTCCGCCAGAATCTGCTCGGCAAGCGGGTCGACTATTCGGGCCGCTCGGTGATCGTCACCGGTCCGGAGCTGAAGCTCCACCAGTGCGGGCTGCCCAAGAAGATGGCGCTCGAGCTGTTCAAGCCGTTCATCTACTCGCGGCTCGACGCCAAGGGCCTGTCGATGACCTTGAAGCAGGCCAAGAAGTGGGTCGAGAAAGAGCGCAAGGAAGTCTGGGACATCTTGGACGAGGTGATCCGCGAGCATCCGGTGCTGCTCAATCGCGCGCCGACGCTCCACCGCCTCGGAATCCAGGCGTTCGAGCCGGTGCTAATCGAGGGCAAGGCGATTCAGCTTCACCCGCTGGTCTGCGCGGCGTTCAACGCCGACTTCGACGGCGACCAGATGGCCGTTCACGTGCCGCTGAGCCTCGAGGCGCAGCTGGAAGCACGCGTGCTGATGATGTCGACCAACAACATCCTCTCACCCGCCAACGGCAAGCCGATCATCGTGCCGTCGCAGGACATGGTGCTGGGCCTCTATTACCTCTCGATCGAAAGGGAGGGTGAGCCGGGCGAGGGCATGCTGCTCGGCGACATGGCGGAAGTCCACCAGGCGCTCGCCGCCGGCGCGGTCACCCTGCACACCAAGATCGTCAGCCGGGTCCCGCAGACCGACGAGGATGGCAAGACCTACATGAAGCGGTTCGAGACGACCGCCGGCCGGATGCTGCTCGCCGAAACCCTGCCCAAGAGCCACAAGGTGCCGTTCGAGACCGTCAACCGGCTGCTGACCAAGAAGGAAATCGGCGACGTCATCGACATCGTCTATCGCCACACCGGCCAGAAGGAGACGGTGCTGTTCGCCGACGCCATCATGGCGCTGGGCTTCCGCCACGCGTGCAGCGCCGGAATTTCGTTCGGCAAGGACGACATGGTCATCCCGGCCGCCAAGGTCGCGCTGGTCGACGACACCCGCGCGTTGGTCAAGGATTACGAGCAGCAGTACCAGGACGGGCTGATCACCCAGCAGGAAAAGTACAACAAGGTGATCGACGCCTGGTCGCGGTGCGGCGACCAGGTGGCGACCGCGATGATGGCCGAGATTTCGGCGACTCCAAAGGGCGCCGACGGCCGCGAGGCCCCGGTCAACTCGATCTACATGATGGCCCACTCGGGCGCCCGCGGCAGCCAAGCGCAGATCAAGCAGCTGGCCGGGATGCGCGGCCTGATGGCCAAGCCATCGGGCGAGATCATCGAGACTCCGATCAT
>JBPCQE010000036.1:0-5189 GCA_050998435.1 Sphingomicrobium sp.
AATAAGCGCCCTTGACCAGCCGCACCATCAGCTTGCGCCCATGCGCCCGAGCCGCCTCGGCGACCCAGTCGCACAGGGGGGCGGCGCGCTTTTGGTAGGCCTGGATGGCCAGGCCAAAGCCCGTCCAACCGTTGGCGAATAAATCGTCATCGGCCAGCAGCGCCTCGAACAAATCGAGCGACAGTTCGAGCCGGTCGGCTTCCTCGGCGTCGATGGTGAAATGGACGTCGGCCGCGCTCGCCCGCATCGCCAGGTCGCGAAGCACCGGCAGCATCGCCGCCTTCACCTCCTCGGCATGCGCGAACTCATAGCGAGGGTGAAGCGCCGACAGCTTGACCGAAATTCCCGGCGAATGCGTGATCCCGCCCTTGGCCTCCGCGGCGATCCGGTCGAGCGCGCCGGCATAGGCCTTCGCGTAACGAGCGGCGTCCTCATGCGTGCGCGCAGCTTCGCCGAGCATGTCGAAGCTGTGCGTGAGCCCGGCTTCGCGGTCCGGCGCCGCGTGGCGCAGGGCTTCGTCGATGGTTCGGCCGAACACGAACTGACGGCCGAGGATTCGCATCGCCTGGGTGACCGCGGTCCGGACCACCGGCTCGCCGAGGCGGCCCACCGTGCGCCCGAGCACCGCGCGCCAATTGCCGCTGCGGTCGTTGGCGCCCTCGAGCACCTTGCCGGTCAACAGCAAGGAGAAGGTCGCGGCGTTGACGAACGCCGAGTTCGACTGGCCGAGCTTGTCGGTCCAGTCGGGGCCGGCGAGCTTGTCGGCGATCAGCTCGTCGGCGGTGTGCGCGTCGGGGATTCGGAGCAGCGCCTCGGCCAGGCACATCAAGGCAATGCCCTCGTCGCTGCCGAGCTCGTAGGCGTGAAGGAACGCGTCCAGGCCCGAGGGCTTGTGCGCTCGAACCCCTCTGACCAGCGCCCGGGCCGTCGCCGTCGCTTCGCTCAGGACCGCCGGCTCGAGCTTTGCCTCGGTGATCCGTTCGAGAGCGACCTGCTCCTCGTCGGGGCGATAGGCGCGGCGAAGCTGGGTGCGATCGACCGGCGGTATCGCCGTCTTCAGGCCAGCTGGCCGTGGCAATGCTTGTACTTCCGGCCGGAGCCGCATGGGCACGGCGCATTGCGGCTGACCGGGGCCTGGGCGAGCTCGCCGTCGGCGCCCGCGGGCATTTGCGGCTGCGGGATGTTGAGCGGCGGAAGGTTCGAAAGGATCGCTCCGGTCGCAAGGTCGATGTCGGCCGTGTCGTCGTCGCCCGAGAACGGATCGAGGTGCTGGGTGATGAAGTCGGGCAGCACCGGCGGCGGCGGCACCTCGAGCTGCACCTGGGCCCGCATCAGCACTCGGGTGACGTCTTCGCGGATGGCGATCAGAAGCCGCTCGAACAGCAGGAACGCCTCCTGCTTATATTCGTCGATCGGCTTCTTCTGCGCATAGCTCCTCAGGTGGATTACCGCGCGGAGCGCATCCAGCGTCGCCAGATGCTCCTTCCAGAAATGGTCGAGGCTCTGCAGCAGGATGTTCTTCTCCGCGTCGGCCCAGCGCTGCGGGTCGACCTCGCGGGTCTTCTCCTCCATGACCTCGTCGGCGAGCTTCTGGATCCGCTCGGTGATCACCTCCTGCTCGACCGCTTCCTCTTCGAGCCAGGTATCGACCGGCGGCTGGAGGCCGAACACGACATCGACGCTCTCCTTGAGCCCCTCGACGTCCCACTGCTCGGGATAGGTTCCCGGCGGGCAGTGGGCGGTGACGATGGATTCCGCGGTATCCGCGCGCATCTCGGAGATGACCTCGCTGACACTCTCGGCGTCCATGATGTCGGCGCGCTGCTCGTAGATCACCTTGCGCTGGTCGTTCATGACGTCGTCATATTCGACGACCTGCTTGCGAATGTCGTAGTTGCGCGCCTCGACCTTCTTCTGGGCGGTTTCGATCGCCTTGGAGATCCACGGGCTGATGATCGCCTCGCCGTCCTCCAGATTCTTGTTCATCAGCCGCGAGAACATGGTTTGCGGGCCGAAAATGCGAAGCAAATCGTCGTCGAGGCTCAGGTAGAAGCGCGACAGGCCGGGGTCGCCCTGGCGGCCCGAGCGGCCGCGCAGCTGGTTGTCGATGCGCCGGCTCTCGTGGCGCTCGGTGCCGAGAACGAATAGGCCGCCGGCGTCGATCACCAGCCGCTTCTGCTCAGCCACTTCGGCCCGGACCTTCTCGATCGCCTTGTCGCGCTCCCTGCCCTCGGACGTGTCGCCAAGCTCGTCCTCGATCCGGAAATCGACGTTGCCGCCCAACTGGATGTCGGTGCCGCGGCCGGCCATATTGGTGGCGATGGTCACCGCTCCGACCGCTCCGGCCTGGGCGACGATATGCGCTTCCTTTTCGTGGAAGCGGGCATTCAGGACCTCGTGGCGGATGCCCTCCTTGGCGAGATATTCCGACAGCATTTCGGACTTCTCAATCGAGACCGTGCCGACCAGCACCGGCTGGCCCTTTTCCTGCCGCGCCTTGATCTCGGTGGCGATGGCCGCGAACTTGTCGGTGATGTTCTTGTAGAACTCGTCGTCCTCGTCGGTCCGCTGGACCGCGACATTGGTCGGGATCGAGACGACGTTCATCCGGTAGATGTCGAAGAACTCGGGCGCTTCGGTCAGCGCGGTGCCGGTCATTCCCGACAGCTTGGGGTACATCCGGAAGTAGTTCTGGAAGGTGATCGAGGCGAGCGTCTGGTTCTCGGGCTCGATCTGCTCCCCTTCCTTGGCCTCGACCGCCTGGTGAAGCCCGTCGGACCAGCGCCGGCCTTCCATCATCCGGCCGGTGAACTCGTCGATGATGACGACCTTCCCGTCCTTGACGATGTAGTCGATGTCCTTCTTGAACATGACGTTGGCCTTCAACGCCTGGTTCAGATGGTGGACGACCTGAGTGTTGGCAATCGCGTAGAGGTTGCGGCCCTCGATGATCCCCGCGTCCTCGAGCATCCGCTCGGCCTTCTCGGTCCCGTCCTCGGTCAGGACGACGCTCTTCAGTTTCTCGTCGAGCTCATAGTCTTCCGCGGTCAGGGTCTTCACCAAAGCGTCGACCGACATGTAGAGCTCCGACTTGTCGTCGGTCGGGCCAGAGATGATCAGCGGGGTGCGGGCCTCGTCGATCAGGATCGAGTCCACCTCGTCGACGATGGCGAAATTGAACGGCCGCTGGACCATCTGCTCGCGCGAATATTTCATGTTGTCGCGCAAATAATCGAAGCCCAGCTCATTGTTGGTCGCGTAGGTGATGTCGGAATTATAGGCGTCGCGGCGCTGCTGGTCGGAAAGATTGGGGACGATCACTCCGACCGACAGGCCGAGGAAGCGGTAGATCTGCCCCATCCAGTCGGCGTCGCGGCGGGCGAGGTAATCGTTGACCGTCACCACGTGAACGCCCTTTTGCGGCAGCGCGTTCAGATAGACCGCGAGCGTCGCGACCAGCGTCTTGCCCTCGCCGGTCTTCATCTCGGCGATCTCGCCGCGGTGGAGGGCGATGCCGCCGATGAGCTGGACATCGTAATGCCGCTGGCCAAGCGTCCGAACCGCCGCTTCGCGGACCGTCGCGAAGGCTTCGGGGAGCAGCTGGTCGATCGTTTCGCCGTTGGCGAGGCGCTGGCGGAACAGGTCGGTCTGGGCGCGCAGCTCGTCGTCGGTCAGCGCCGATATCGTCGGCTCGAGCGCGTTGACCGCGTCGACATATTTGCCGAGGCCCCGCACATAACGGTCGTTGGCCGATCCGAAGATACTCTTTGCCAGTGCGGCGAACATGAAAATCCCTTAAATGCCGGGACGCGCGTTATGAAGGGCGAAACCGCTTGCCCGAGCGCGAGGCTGGTGCGGGCGCGATGTAGGCAGCACCCCCCTTTTAGTCAACGAAGGAGCCCCGACAGCGGAGCAACGGACGTTGCCTGTGCGGAAGCGGTTGCTCTTCCCTTAAAGCTGAGCCTCCAGCCACTGCTGGATCTGGCTGCGCGGCGCGGCGCCGACCTTCTGGGCGACCGGCTGGCCGCCCTTGAACAGCAGCATGGTCGGGATTCCACGGACGCCATAACGTCCCGGAACTTCGGGATTCTCATCGATGTTGAGCTTGGCGATCGTCACCTTGTCGCCGAGCTCGGTCGCAATCTCCTCGAGCGCCGGAGCGATCATCCGGCAAGGTCCGCACCATTCAGCCCAGAAATCGACCAGCACCGGACCCGGAGCGCCCAGCACGTCGGTTGCGAAGCTCTGGTCGGTGACGGATTTGGTGGCCATGGCGGGGGGATCTCCTTTGGGTCGACCGCCATATGGGGATTGCGCCGCGCTCGCTCAACTGCCCAGTTCAAACAGTCGCGGAGCGCTGGTGTAGAGCAAGGCCGAGCGGATTGCGCGGCCCGGGAAAATCACTCCCAGGGCCTCGGCATAGGCGGTCATCTGGGCGCGGTGAGCGGCCGGAATCTGCTCGGCACCGGCGGGCACCCGCCCGGTCTTGAAGTCGATTACCGAGACTTGGGCGTCCTCGACCAGCAGGCGGTCAACGGTTCCGGCGACCACTCGGCCATCGGGCAGGGTCGCGGCGATCGGCGCCTCGGCGAGCGATTCCGGGCCGAACAAGTCGGAAAAGCGGGGATCGCCAATGATCGAGCAGACAAGCTCGGCGAGTGTTCGGCGCTCGGCGGCATCCGCAACGCCGGCCGATCGCTCGAGCCAGCGGTCGGCGGCGGAGGGCCGAAGCTCCGGCGCTACTCCGGCCAGGCGCTCGAACAATTGGTGGATCAGCGTTCCCCGCCGCTGCGCCGCGCGCTGCTCGGCGCTGGGCAAGGCCGCGGCCTCGCGGTCCTCGACCAGCGCAGAAGGCGCCAGCGGCCTCGGCGGCCGGCTCTCCACCGGAGCAGGACGACGCGCCCAATCGGGCACCGGCGGCGCTTCGATCGCGATCCTGGCCGGCTTGGGCCTGGGCGGAGCGGCGGTGACGGTGCCGCGATAACGGATGGCGTCGCCCCATCGCTCGTCCGGCTCCGGTTGCGCGCCCAGGGACGTCAGCGCCCGCTCGACCCGCGTGTGCCAGCAATTCTCGGCCCGCTCGCCGCGCGGCTCGACCCCGGAGATCACCAGCCGCTCGATCGCCCGAGTCAGCCCGACGTAGAGCAAGCGCATATGCTCGTGCAGGTCGCGCGCTTGCTGGTCGGCAA
>JBPCQE010000134.1:0-4603 GCA_050998435.1 Sphingomicrobium sp.
CATGCGCCCGTTGGCCTCGTCGAACAGCGCGACATAGTCCGCCGCCCAGGCCAGGCCGGGGGTCAGATAGGTCAGAGTCACCGGCCGTCGGCCGCCGCCGTCGGCGTCGAGCGTCACCGGCAGCGTCGGTCGTGGGCGGAGCGTTTCGGGCACCTTGTCGAAGATCACTCGCGCCGGAATGCCGTCGTCGCGAAGCACCTCGATGCGGTCGCCGATCTGCATCACGACGCCGCCGTTGACGGCGAGGATGCGGGCGCGCTCGCGGATCTCGGCGCCGGTTGCGGGGTTGGTCCGAACCAGGGTCACCGTCTGGCCGACGGCCTTTTGCATCAGCGCCGCGGGCGACAGCAGGTCGAAGTCGAAATTCTGCTCGACGATGCCGATCCCGCGGCCGGTCAAACTGACGGTCGCCGGCTCGATCTGCGCCGACACGTCGCGGAATTCCTGGCGGCTTCGGCCGGCGGGAAGGTCGAGCTGGCGCTTGTCCTCAACCAGCGCCCGGTTGTTGTTGTAGATGGTGACCGAGACGTCGCCCTGCGCGGTCTGCGAGGGCGCCGGGATCAGCGGTTGGACGCCGAGCGGCTGAGCGACAAGAGGCGCGGCAACGACAGCGGCCGAGCACACAGAATCATGGTTCGCATACACCCTCCCCAGCGGATGCATGTGACAATGTTACAGCAATCCTGAACGGAAACTGGCTGGCCGAAAAGTCAGGCCGCGGGAGCGATGTCGCCCTCATCGTCGGCCACGCGAGGCTTACGGGCGCGGCGCTTGGGACGCGGTGCGTCCTCGTGGGCTTCCGGGTCCTCGGCGGCAGGGTCGCGGCCGATTGCGGGCGGCAAAGCGTCGAACGGAATGCTTTCGAGATTGGCGCTCGGGCCGTCGACCGGCGCGACGACGCTGCGCGGAGTCTCCCGGTTCTGCCGATCGGCGTGCTGACGATCCGCGCCATCGCCGTCGTTTCGGTCACGCGAATAACGGGGGGCACGATCGGTGCGCTCGAAGCGCTCGCCGCGATCCGGCCGCTCATCGTCGCGCTGGTTGTGCGAGCGCTGCTCGTCGCCGGCCTCGGCCAACTCCTCTTCGCCCTCATACTCGTCGCCGTCGTCACCGCCGTCGCCGCGCTGACGGCGCTGCTCATCGAAACGGGCGCGGCTTTCGCCGAGCACTCGATAATAATGGTCGGCGTATTGCAAATAATATTCGGTCTGCACCCGGTCGCCGCCAAGCTGCGCATCGCGCGCCATGCTCTTATATTTTTCCAGGAGCTGCGCCGCGTTGCCGCGCTGGCGATTGTCCTGGCGGTTGCCGTCCGGCCGCCCGCCGAGACTCTGTGGCCTTTGGCCCCCGCGGCCGCGACGGCGGCCACCACCCTGTCGATTATTGATCAAATGCGCTTTCCCTCAAAAGCAGAAGCTTTCCCCTTTTCGCCTCAAGCAGGCAGGGCGGCGCGACTGCGCTGCTCTGACCCTTTCGTTCCGGTCTGCGCTTCGTGCGCTTATCGAACGGCCGATTGCGTCGGGGGTTGGGACGAGATGCGCTCAGCTTTCGTGGTGATGCGCGCCCGGCCCTGACTAAGGATGTAGTGCCGTAACGGCCGAAAGCCAAGCGATTTCATTCATACCCAGGTTAGCAGCAGCGCGCGCGGCCGTCCGGCTAAGTCGCGGGCAAGACGCGCAGAAAGCCCGTCGCGGGCGAGCAAGGACGCGGCGCTGGCGGCCTGGTCGAAGCCGATCTCGACCGCCGCCAGCCCGCCCTCCCCGAGCAGCCGCGGGAATTGCGGAGCACGCAAGCGCGACGCATCGAGCCCGTCTTCGCCCGCGAACAAGGCCTCGTTCGGCTCGTGCTCGGCAACGCCCGGCCCGAGATCGCCCGAGACGGCGACGTAGGGCGGGTTGCACAGGATGAGGTCGAAGCGCTCGTCGATCCCGTCGGCCCAATCGCCGAGGCGGAACTCGGCGCGGTCAGCCATGCCGAGGCGCGTTGCGTTGCGCTGAGCGATTGCCAGCGCGGCGGGCGAGCGGTCGACGCCGATGCCTGTCGAGCGGCGCCACTGGTCGAGCGCCGCGAGCAGCAGAGCGCCGGAACCGGTGCCCAGATCGAGCATGCGCCTGGGACCGGCCGAGCCGTCGAAATGCGCAACCGCGGCATCCATCAACGTCTCGCTGTCGGGGCGCGGGACCAGCACTCCGGGAGCCACTTCGAGCTCGATGGTCCAGAACGCGCGCCGGCCGACGATGTAGGCGACTGGCTCGCCGCCCTCGCGGCGCGCGATCAGATCTTCGAACGCGTGGGGAATTTCGTCGGGCGGGTTAAGGGCCAATTGCTCGCGGTCGATCCCGAGCGCGTGTGCCAGCAAAAGCTCGGCGTCGAGCAGCGGCGTATCGGAGACGGCGGCGAGCCGGCGCGCAGCACCAGCAAGCGGGCTCACGCCTCGTCGAGGCCGGCGAGGCGCTCGGCTTCGTCCTCGGCGGTCAGCGCATCGACCAATTCGCCGAGGCCCGGGCCTTCGAGGATCGCGTCGAGCTTGTGCAGGGTCAGGTTGATTCGGTGGTCGGTCACTCGCCCCTGCGGGAAATTGTAGGTGCGGATACGCTCCGAGCGGTCGCCCGAGCCGACCATCGACTTGCGCGCTCCGGCGCGCTCATCGGCGAGGCGATTGCGCTCCAACTCGTAGAGTCGCGTGCGCAGGACCTTGAGCGCTTTCGCCTTGTTCTTGTGCTGCGATTTCTCGTCCTGCTGGATGACCACCAGGCCGGTCGGAAGGTGCGTGATTCGAACCGCGCTATCGGTGGTGTTGACCGACTGGCCGCCCGGTCCGGACGAGCGATAAACGTCGATGCGCAGATCCTTGTCGTCGATCTGGACGTCGACGTCCTCGGCCTCGGGAAGCACCGCGACGGTCGCCGCGGACGTGTGGATTCGGCCGCCGCTTTCGGTCGCCGGAACGCGCTGGACTCGGTGAACCCCGCTTTCGAATTTCAGCTTGGCGAACACGCCGCTGCCGCTGATCGAGGCGATCGCTTCCTTGTAGCCGCCGACGTCGGACGGGCTCGCCGAGATCAGCTCGAAGCGCCAGCCCTGCTCTTCGGCGAATCGCTGGTACATGCGCAGCAGGTCTCCGCCGAACAGGGCCGCCTCGTCGCCGCCGGTGCCGGCGCGCACCTCGAGCATCGCCGCGCGCTCGTCGGCCGCGTCGCGCGGCAGCAGCTTGAGCGCCAGCTCGCGTTCGGCCCGCGGCAGGCGCGCCTCGATGTCGGTCAGCTCCTCGGACGCAATCTGGCGCAGCTCCTGATCGGCGTCGCGGGTCATTTCCATCAGGCTCTCGCGCTCGGCCCGCAGCCGGCGCACCTCGCGCGCGGCGGCGGCAACCGGCTCGATCGCCGAATATTCCTTGGACAGGCGGACGAACTCGTCGCGGGACAAATCCGGCACGGCCATCGCGTCCGACAGTTCATGCTTCTTCGCCTCGATCGAGGCGATTCTTTCGGACGAGATTGAAGTCACGCTTTGAGCGCCCCGGCCAATCCGTCGAGCGGCACCGATCGCTGTTCGCCGGTGCCGAGATTCTTGATTTGCGCTTCGCAGCGACCAAGCTCGTCGTCGCCAATAATCACGGCGTGGGCCGCGCCCGATGCGCTGGCCCGGCTCATGCGCTTTTTCATGTTGCCGCGATAGCTCATGTCGGCCGCGATGCCGGCGCGGCGGAGCTCGGCGAGGATGCGTTGCGCTTCCGCTTCGGCGCGTTCGCCCAGCGGCACCAGCACCACGTCCGGCAGGTCGGGCGCCGGCGTGTCGATCATCATCGCCAGACGCTCGATGCCCGCCGCCCAGCCGACCGCGGGAGTCGGCGGTCCGCCGAGAGCTTCGATCAATCCGTCGTAGCGGCCGCCCCCGAGCAGCTGACTCTGCGCGCCAAGCTCCTCGGTGACGAACTCGAACGCGGTGTGACGGTAATAATCGAGCCCGCGCACCAGCCGCGGCTCGCGCGTCCACTTGATGCCTGCCGAGTCGAGGCCGGACGTGACGGCCGCGAAGAAATCCGCCGCCTCGCTCGTCAGATGCTCGTCGATGCCCGGCGCGCTGTCGGCAATCGGCCAGTCTTGATGCGCCTTGCTGTCGAGGATGCGCAACGGGTTGCGGTCTAGCCGTGCCCGGCTGTCGTCGCTGAGCGCCGCCTTGTGGCTGGTGAAGTGGGCGTGGAGTGCGTCGCGCCACGCCGCGCGCGTCGCCGGGTCGCCAAGTGTATTGAGGTGAAGGGTCGAGCGATCTGTGAGCCCGAGCTCGGCCAGCAGCTGGGCCGCGAAGGCAATCGCCTCGACGTCGGCGGCCGCCTCCGAAGCGCCGATCACCTCGGCGTCGAGCTGGTGGAATTGGCGGAAGCGGCCTTTTTGCGGCCGCTCGTAGCGGAACGCGGGGCCATGGGTCGCGACCTTCAGCGGCGCGTGCTGCTGCCAGCCTTCGGAGATGTAAGCGCGGGCGATCCCGGCGGTGAACTCGGGGCGCAAGGTGACCGAATCCCCGCCTCGGTCCTCGAACGTATACATCTCCTTGGAGACGATGTCGGTGGTCTCGCCGATCGAGCGCGCAAACACGTCGGTCG
>JBPCQE010000183.1:0-3620 GCA_050998435.1 Sphingomicrobium sp.
CTGTTTCGCACGATCGGCGGCGTTCTGCTGGTGGTGCTCGGGGCAGTTCTGCTCGTCCGGGCCGCGGAAAGTGGGCTCGGCGCGTCGCTCGGGCTCGTCAGCCGATGGGCGAACGGGCGGCTTGATCATTTCGCCGGGGACAGCCTTCCTGGCCAGGCCGTCGTCGGCGCGCTTCTTGGACTTGTATGGGTGCCGTGCATCGGGCCGACGCTGGGCGCGGCGTCAATGCTCGCAGCGCAGAAGGAGAGCCTCGACCAGGTGGCGCTGGTCATGATGTCGTTCGGTATCGGCGCGGCCGTCCCGCTTGCCGCGATCGGCGGGCTGTCGGGCCGGCTGCGGGTCCCGCTGACGGGCGCGCTGCGCCGGCTCTGGACCGCAGGCAAGCCCCTCCTCGGCACCATGCTGGTGGCCGTCGGCGTGCTGGTCGTAAGCGGGCTGGACCGCTCCCTCGAAGCCAGCCTGACGGCCGCCGCGCCGGACTGGCTGATCGCCCTGACGACGCGATATTGATCGCACTACCGCACCCCGCGAGTGAAAACAGGAGGCTGAAAATGTGGGCACCTACGACCGCTGCAGCGTTTCTTCCCCGATGAGCGAGATCGCTGTCATCACCGGTGCGTCCGCCGGAATCGGACGGGCGACGGCCCGGGAGTTCGCCCGCCGCGGCTGCGCCGTCGCCCTCCTCGCGCGCGATGAGGCGCGGCTTCGTGCAACCGCACGGGAAGTCGAGGATCTCGGCGGCCGCTCACTCATCATTCGGACCGATGTCGCTGATTGCGCGCAGGTCGATCGCGCCGCCGAGCGGGTGCTCGAGGAGTTCGGACGCATCGACATATGGGTGAACAATGCGTTCGCCGGCATCTTTTCTACCTTCATGGACATGAGCGAGGAGGAGTTCCGGCGGGTCACCGACGTCACCTATTTCGGCCAGGTTCACGGCACTCGGGCAGCCCTGCGCCACATGCTGCAGCGTGACAGCGGCTCCGTCGTGCTCGTCGGCTCGGCGCTCGCCTATCGCGGCATCCCGCTTCAGTCCGCCTATTGCGGCGCCAAGCACGCTCTCCAAGGCTTCCTCGATTCGGTCCGCACCGAGCTGCTCGCCCGGCACAGCAAGGTGCGGCTGACTATGGTGCAGCTACCAGGAGTGAACACCCCGCAGTTCGACTGGATTCGCGCGCACGTCCCTGGGCGCCCGCAGCCGGTCGGAGCCCTTTACCAGCCGGAAGTGGCGGCGCTCGCCATCTGGAAGGCCGCGCATTCCCGCCGGAAGGAATGGATCGTCGGCGCTCCGGCCTACAAGGCGATCATCGGTGACAAGCTGATGTCCCCGCTGCTGGACCGCTACCTGGCAAGGGGCGGAATCGCGGCGCAGCAGGGCGAGCAGCCGACCGAGACGGATCGCACGGACAACCTGTTCGATACTCCGCCCGGCGATCCCGGGGCGCACGGTCGCTTCGGCGCGAAGGCGCGCTCGCGCTCGCTGCTGCTGTGGGCGAGCGAACATCGGGCGTCGCTCGCGGCCGCGGCCGCCCTCGCCGCCGTCGCAGCCTTGGCCGCGAGAATCCGGTGATCCGGGTCGTTGCATTTCGCAAGGCGGCTCTGGCCGGAGCCGCCGGCGCTCTTGCCTGGGAAGGTGCCTTCCGGATCGCGAAGCTTGCAGGCTTCGAGGGCTTTGATCTCGTACGCTCGCTCGGCACGCTTGCCTTTCCGGACGGCCCGTGGCCGGCCTGGTGGGGTCTGGGCCTGGCGGCACACGTCGTCGTTGGGATCAGCTGGGCGCTGATGTACGCCTATTTCTTTTGGGCCCGGTTCGAATGGAAGCCGCCACTCCAGGGAGTCGCCTTCAGTGTAGTTCCCGCAGTCCTCGCGCTCACAGTCATGTTACCTCAGCTGCGCCTCATGCACCTCCCACAGTCGATCACGCAGCTGACACTCGACCTAGTTCTGCCGCAGCTCTCGGTGATGGAGATCGCGGGGCTGCTGGTAAGCCATGCCATTTTCGGCCTGACCATCGGAGCACTGTACACGAGGCCCGTGGGCTACCGGTCGGATCGCCCTCCTGCCTTTGCCTGCCGACCGACACGGCGGAGCGCGGGCCGCGGCAGCCCGTCCGCGCGGCAGCCGGGCAGCGGCTTCATGTTCGCGACCGGGATCGAATGTAGCTATCCGACGATCGACCATGGTCGCTGGAGGCGGGACGAGCTCGCCGGCACCGAGCATTACAGCCGATGGGCCGAAGATTTCTGCTGCGCGCGAGACATCGGCGTGACTCACCTGCGTTACGGGCCGCCGCTCCACCTCGTCTTCACCGCTCCCGGGCAATATTCGTGGGAGATCATCGACGAAGCCATGGCCGGCCTCGAGGCTCATGGGCCCGAGCCCATCGTCGACCTCTGCCATTTCGGGCTGCCGAACTGGCTCGGCGACTTCCAGAACCGCGACGTGCCGCTAGCTCTGGCCGAATATGCCGGCGCCTTCGCCGTCCGCTACCCGTGGGTGCGCTTCTACACGCCGGTCAACGAAATGTTCGTTTGCGCCCGGATGAGCGCACTCGACGGCCTCTGGAACGAGCAGCGTACCGACGAGCCGTCGTTCGTCGCCGCCGTGTTCAACATGGCGGAGGCCAGCGCCGCCATGACGCACGCGATCCTCGCCCGCCGCCCCGACGCCGTGTTCGTCAACAGCGAGAGCAGCGAGTTCTACCAGCCCTGCTGTCCGGACCCTGAGATCCAGTCGCGGGCGGCGTTCGAGAACGAGCGGCGCTTCCTGCCGCTCGACCTGATCTTCGCCCACGAAGTCAGCGGGCGCATGCTCGGCTACCTGCGCGAGCACGGCCGCGAAGACGATTACCGCAGGTTCCTCGGCCGCCAAGTGCCGCGCCGGACAATCCTCGGCGTCGATTATTACGAGTGGAACGAGCGGCTGGTCGCACCGGATGGGGAGATTCGCGCGCTCGGCGAGCTGTTCGGCTGGTACGTAATCGCGAGCCAGTATTTCGAGCGCTACGGCCGCACTATGATGCACACCGAAACCAACCGCAGCGACGCCGCGGACGCGCCGCGCTGGCTGTGGCGGCAGTGGCACAACGTCCAGCTGCTGCGCAACGCGGGCGTGCCGCTCGTGGGGTTCACTTGGTACAGCCTCACCGACCAGATCGACTGGGGAACGGCTCTGAAGCGGCCCGAGGGCAAGGTCGACCCGGTCGGCCTGTTCGACCTGAACCGGGACCCGCGTGCGGTGGGCCTGTCGTTCAAGCACCTAATCGCGATGCACCGCGACGAGTCTGAATATCGGCAATGTCCGGCTCTTGCCGAGGTCCTCGGCTGATGGCGCGGTTCCTGAGCGCGCACTGCTACGATCCCGGCCCGACCCAGCGGCCGCTCGTGGCCGGCGCGCTTGCAGGTACGCTCGCGACCGCTCCTGCGGTCGGCCTATTGCTCGTGACCGGCGCTCTTGCGGTCGAAGCCCGCATTCTCGGCACATCGCTCCTGGCGACGATCGCGATCGGAGTGCCGGTCATGGCGATGGCCGGCGCGGTGTACGCGCGGCTGTTCGGCCGCCCAGCGAACGATCCGCGTGCTGGATGGCTATTCGGAATGGCCTACGGCTTCGTGCTGTGG